>NZ_JBEXTT010000011.1:0-248574 GCF_040614155.1 Nocardiopsis sp. NPDC006139 | reverse complement strand
AGAAGGTCAAGCTGATCGCCGAGGGGTCCGAGGCGCTGGGGGCGTACGCGACGGCGCTCATCGACGCACCGTCCGGCCCCGGCGGGGCGGTCATGGCCGGTGGCGGGCGGCGTCGCGGGCGACGCCGACCAGGAGGCGCAGCACGATGAGGGCGGCGACGGCCAGGAGCAGCCAGGCCGCGCCGTTGAGCAGCTGGGCACGGACGGTCATGTCCGCCCACTCCACGTGGGGGCCGTCGGTGACGTTGAACAGCCCCACCGACATCATGCCCGTGGCCACGGCCAGGACGGTGAGGATCGCCTGGCGGGCGAGTCCGCTCAGCAGCCGCCGGTCCTCGGGGTGGGCGAAGGGCCGCACCTGGATCGTGAACCGGCCCTTGTGCAGCTGGTCGGTGATCCGGTCCAGCCTGCGCGGCAGCCGCCGCAGCGTGGGCAGCAGCGCGACGATCTCGTCCACCGCCAGATCGCGCAGCGCCTCTCCGCGCAGCTGCTCCGACATGCGCTCCCCGGCGAAGCGCTTGGCCTCGGCGACGGTGTCGAACCCCGGCGACAGGTGCACCAGGGTGCCCTCCAGGGTGGCCAGGGCGCGGAACACCGCGGCCAGCTCCGCCGGGAGGGTGAGGCCGAACCGCGTGACGATGAGCAGCAGCTCGGTGAACATCCGCATGCTCGCCGTCATCCCGCCCTGCAGGTGGCGGGCCATGAACTGCCCCAGCGCCCGGCGCAGCCGCTCCCCGTCCACCCCGTCCGGGTCGGTGACCACGTCCAGCAGGGTGTCGGTGAGCAGCACGGCGTCGCGCCGGTCCAGCGCCACCAGCATGAGCCGCAGCGCCTCCCGGGTCTGGCCGTCCAGCCGCCCCACCGACCCGTAGTCGAGCAGCCCCACCCCGCCGTCATCGAGCAGCAGGATATTGCCGGGGTGCGGGTCGGCGTGGAAGATGCCGCTGATCATCACCTGCTCCAGCAGGCAGTCCAGCAGGGCGCGGGCGATCCCCTCCCCGTCCACGTCGGCGGGGTCGACGGCGCCCACGGAGACGCCGTGCAGCCGCTCCATCACCAGGATCCGCGTGCCGGTGTAGTCGTCGTACACCCGCGGGATGCGGACCCGCGAGTCCGGCGCGGCCTCGGCGACGGCGGCGATGTTGGTCGCCTCCACCTCGAAGTCCAGCTCTTCCAGCAGCGCCTCGGCGAACCCCTCCGCCAGGTCCACCACCCCGATGGCCGGCCCCCAGTCGGTGTACTCGTCGAAGCGGGCGGCCAGCCGCCGGATGATGTCGAGGTCGCGCTGGACCACCGGGGCGATCCCCGGCCGCTGCACCTTGACCACCACCTCCTCGCCGTCGACGAGCCGTGCGGTGTGCGCCTGGGCGATGGACGCCGCGGCCAGCGGCTCGGCGGAGAACTCGGCGAACACCTCGTCCACGGGGCGGCCCAGCCCGCGCTCGACCACCTCCCGGATCCGCTCCGCCGGGATGGGGGCGACCTCGCTGTGCAACCGCCCCAGCTCCTCGACGAACACCGGTGGCAGCAGGTCGCGCCGGGTGGCCAGCACCTGCCCGAGCTTGACGAACACCACCCCGGCCTCCTCCATGGAGCGGGCCAGCGACCGGGCCAGCCGCCGCTGGGTGGAGGTGTCCTCGCCGTCCTCGCGGCGGCCGGTGACGTAGCCCCACAGCCCGCGCCGGGCCAGGATCCACGTGATCTGCCGGTACCGGCGCACCCGCCCGAACCAGTGGGCCACCGCGAGGACCGTTTGCAGCGGGCGCGGCCGGGTGCCGCGCGGGATGGCGAGCTCCAGCCCGACGAAGGCGAGCATCGCCACGACGGCGGACATGGCCATGGTGACCATGACGTACTCCGGGCCGGGCGAGATGATGGGCGCCTCCGCCGACAGCCGCTCCAGGGAGCCGTAGTACAGCAGCGCCCCCACGGCCGACCCCAGGATCAGGCCGACCAGCCCGGCCAGCAGCAGCCGGGGCAGGCTGAAGGGCACCCCCATCATCCTGCTGGCCAGCAGGCCCACTCCGAGGAGCAGCAGGACGAAGAAGATCAGGGAGAAGATCTGGAGGATCCCCTCCCCCACGTAGACCATGGCGAGGTTCACGGACGGGGGCTCGCTTTCCGGCGGCGGTCGGTGGGAGGGCTGCGGCGCGAAGGCCCGTCACGGCTCCTTCGGCCCTTTCCCGATCTCAGGGTGCCAGGTCCGGGGCGCGGGCGACACCGGCGGTCCCGGACCTGTGGACAACGCCGGGCACGCGACGGGCCGGGGCTCCCCACGAACCCCGGCCCGTCCCGCTATCGGTGGCGGATCAGCAGGTCAGCTCCCAGGAGCACTCCAGCTCACCGGTCTCCGCGCCCGGCGCGCCCTCCGGGACCCGGGCGCCCTGCGTCCGCAGCGCCGGCCCGTGGCCCAGGTGCTCGGCCAGCCGGACCGCGATCGCGTCCTGCACGGCGACGGGCGCCGGCCCGGTGTGCCCGTTGTTGAGGATGGAGAAGACCAGGCCGTCGCCGCCGTCGGCGCCGGGCACGTACCCGGACAGGCCGCTGACCCCGCTCATGGTGCCGGTCTTGGCGCTCACCACGCCCTGGGCCGCGGTGCCCGCCATGCGGTTGCGCAGCGTGCCCCCGACGAAGGGGTCGGCGATCCCGGCGACCGGCAGCGACGCCTCCCACACGGGGTACCAGTCGGCCCCGCGCGCGGCGGTCAGCAGCTCCGTGACCGCGGTCGCGGTCAGCCGGTCGGTACGCGAGAGCCCGGAGCCGTCGTGGAACACGACGCCCTCGGTGTCCACGCCCAGACCGGCCACGGCCTCGGCGACACCGGCCCGGCCGGCCTCCCACGTGCCCTCGCCCGCGGTCTCGCGGCCGATGGCCTTGATCAGCATCTCGGCGTGGCCGTTGTTGCTGAACTTCATGAACGGCACCAGGATCTCGGACAGCTCAGCGGAGGTGTGGTCGGCGACCACGCGCGTGTCCAGGTCGGCGGGGACCTCGCCCTGCCCGACCCCGCCGCGCACCCTGACGCCGTGCTCCTCCAGCGCCTGCTCGAACAGGTGCCCGGCCAGCCCGGCGGGCTCGTCCACCGTGCGCAGCACGGCGACCGGGGCGCCGCCCTGCGGGATCGACCCGGTCACCACGATGGTGTTGGTGCCCACCGGCCGGTCCACGACCAGGGTGTTGCCGCTGCCGGGCGCGCCGGTGACGGCCCGGTTGTCCAGCTCCATGTAGCCCTCGGCGGCGCCCAGGTCCACCGCGGGCGCCTCGCCCTGGGCGGCGGCGGTGACGGTGACCTCGGTGACGCCGGTGTCGAACCGGTCCCCGTGGGCGACGGTGAGCGCGGAGATCTGCGCCGAGTAGGCGTAGGGCTCGTCCTCGGGCCACCAGTCGTCCACCAGGCGCTCGTCGTCGAACCAGGTGTCGTCGGCGACCACGTCCCCCTTGACGACCCTGACCCCGGAGGCGGCCACGTCGGCGGCCAGCGCGTCGATGTCGGCGGCCGACAGGGTGGGGTCGCCGCCGCCGACCAGGTACACGTCCTCGACCGTGCGCGGCCGGCCGTACCCGGCGGGGACGACGACCTCGGTGTCGAAGGTGCGGTCCGGCCCCAGGACCTCCAGGGCGGCGGCGGCCGTGAACAGCTTCATGTTGGAGGCGGGCACGTAGGGCGTGTCCGCGTCGCGGGAGTACAGCTCCTCGCCCGTCGCCGGGTCGAGGACGACCACTCCGGCGTCGGTGACGGAGGGGTCCGCCAGGATCTCGTCGAGGTCGGCTCGCAGGTCGGTCACGGTCTCCGCGACCGGCTCGGCGTGTGCGGGGGCGGCGAGGAGGCCGAGCGGCAGCAGGGCGGCCGCCGCGGCTGCGGCCCACCGGGGGCGGGGGCCGGCCAGGGGGGTCGGGGCTCTCATGGATCTCCAAAGGCTCGGACGGAAGACCACGAACCTAGCCGAATCTCACCGCGGGTCGCCACGCGCACACGCCGGGAGCACAATCCCCTTTTCCGTACCGCCGCAGGCCGGAGCGGACAACGCTCTCGATTACCCACCAGAGCGGTCCACATGTGGACAGAAGAGGAATACCTGCCCGAACGCGGCACGGCGGTGCCGGGGGTCGCCCCCGGCACCGCCGCGGACCCCGCCTCCGCCGTTCCCGGCCCGAACAGCCCCGGGAACGGTGGCGCGGGATCAGATCAGCTCCACCACCTGTGAGTAGTGGCAGGCGTCCCGGTGCCCGGTGCCCCGGTCCAGCAGGCCGGGCGGCTCCTCGACGCACAGGTTGCGCTGCTCGTCGGTCAGCTCGTTGGCGAACTTCGGGCAGCGCGTCCGGAACCGGCACCCCGAGGGCGGGTCGGCCGGGCTGGGCACGTCGCCCGTGACCACGATCCGCTCGCGGGTCCGCTCCTTGACCGGGTCCGGCAGCGGGATCGCCGAGATGAGCGCCTGGGTGTACGGGTGCGCCGGCGCGTCGAACAGCTGCTCCGTCGTCCCCGTCTCCACGATCTTGCCGAGGTACATCACGGCCACCCGGTCGGAGATGTGCCGGACCACCGACAGGTCGTGCGACACGAACAGGTACGACAGGCCCAGCTCGTCCTGGAGGTCCTCCAGCAGGTTGATCACCCCGGCCTGGATCGACACGTCCAGCGCCGACACGGGCTCGTCCAGGATGAGCACCTTCGGGTTGAGCGACAGCGCGCGGGCGATGCCGATGCGCTGCCGCTGGCCGCCGGAGAACTCGTGCGGGTAGCGGGAGCCGTGCTCGGGGTTGAGCCCGACCAGTTCCAGCAGCTCCCTGACCCGCTGCTTGGCGCCCTTGCCCCGGCCGTGGATCTGCATGGGCTCGGCGATGATGTCCGAGACCGTCATGCGCGGGTCCAGGGACGCGAACGGGTCCTGGAACACCAGCTGCAGGTCTCGCCGCAGCGGCCTCATCTGGGCTTCGCTGAGCGAGTGCAGGGGCTGCCCCATGTAGGTGACCTCGCCCGACGTCTGCCGGATGAGCTGGAGCAGCAGGCGCGCCGTGGTGGACTTGCCGCAGCCGGACTCGCCGACGAGCGCGAGGGTCTCGTGCTCGCGCAGTTCGAGGGAGATCCCCGAGACCGCCTGGACCTCGCCGATCCTGCGCCGCAGGATGCCCTTGGAGCGGATCGGGAAGTTCTTGACCAGGTCGACCGCGGACAGCAGCACCTCGGACGACACCGCCTCCGGCCGCTCCTCCGGTCCGGCGGTCCCGGCGGCTTCGGCGCCCTCGGCCTCGACGAGTTCCGCGGGGGCCTCCGCGTCCAGGGCGGTGGCCCGGAACAGGTCCTCGGGCCGGGCGTCCACCAGCTGCTCGCTGAAGTGGCAGGCGGCGGCGTGGCGGCGGAACGGGTCGGGGTCGTCCCCGTCCACGGCCGCCTCCAGGGCCGGCTCCTGCGCGTGGCAGATGTCCTGGGCCATCGGGCAGCGCGGGGCGAACCCGCAGCCCCGCGGCAGGTCGAGCAGCGAGGGCGGCGTCCCCAGGATGGGCGTGAGCTTCTCGCTGCGCGCCTCGTCCATCCGCGGCAGCGACCCCAGCAGCCCCAGCGCGTAGGGCATCCGGGGCCGGTAGAAGACGTCCTCGACGGTCCCGGTCTCCACCAGGCGGCCCGCGTACATCACGGCCACCCGGTCCACGTGCCCGGCGACCACGCCGAGGTCGTGGGTGATGAGCACCAGGGCCGCACCGGTCTCCCTGCGCGCCGCCTCCAGGGCCTCCAGCACCTGGGCCTGGACCGTCACGTCCAGGGCGGTGGTGGGCTCGTCGGCGATGATCACGTCCGGGTCGTTGGCCATCGCGATGGCGATGACGACGCGCTGGCGCATACCGCCGGAGAGCTCGTGGGGGTACTGGTCGACGCGCCGCTCCGGGTGGGGGATGCCCACCTTGTCGAGCAGCTCGACCGCCCGCTCCCTGGCCTGCTGCTTGGTGACCTTGCGATGGGTGAGCACCGCCTCGGCGATCTGGTACCCGATGGTGTACACCGGGTTCAGCGAGGTCAGCGGGTCCTGGAAGATCATGGCGATCTTCTCGCCGCGCACCTTGCTGATCTGGGCGTCGTTGAGGCCGATGACCTCCTGTCCGAGCACCCGGGCCGAGCCGGACACCTCGGCGGTCTTGGGCAGCAGGCCCATGATCGCCATGGAGGTCACCGACTTGCCCGAGCCGGACTCGCCGACGATGCCCAGGGCCTCGCCCCGGCGCACCCGGTAGGACACCCCGCGCACGGCCCGCAGGGGGCCGTCCTCGGAGGAGAAGGTGACGTTGAGGTCCTGGACGTCCAGGACGATGTCCGTGTCGACGGTCGCGGTGGCGCCGTCGTTGATGTTGTCCGTCGTGGTCATCGCCGCACCATCGTCTGTCGTGGGTCGAGGGCGTCCCGCAGCCCGTCACCGATGAAGTTGATCGTCAGGCAGATGAGGACGATCAGCACGCCGGGCGGGTAGAACAGCCAGGGCCGGGTGAAGGCGGCGGTGCGCGCGCCCTCCACCATCTTCCCGAGCGAGATGTCGGGCGGCTGGATGCCGAACCCGATGAAGGACAGGCCCGCCTCCGTCAGCACCGCGACCGCGATGAGCAGCGTGGCGGCGACGATGATCGGCCCCGCGGCGTTGGGCAGCAGGTGGCGGAAGATGATCCGGGAGGCCCGGGCCCCGGCCGCGCGCGCCGCCTCGATGAACTCCTGCTCGCGCAGGGAGAGCACCACGCCGCGGACCACGCGGGCGACGGTCGCCCACGAGAACAGGCACATGATGAGCGCCACCGCGTACCAGGTGGTGCCGCCGCGGACCGCGCCGTTGATGGAGGCGACCGCGACGATGAGCGGGATGATGAGGAAGATGTCGGCGATCCTCATCATGATCGCGTCGGTGCGTCCGCGGTAGTACCCCGCGACGGCGCCCCAGGTCGCGCCCACGACGGTGGAGACGACCGCGACGGTCAGGGCGACCTTGAGGGACTGCTGGGCCCCGCGCATGGTCTGCGCGAACACGTCGGTGCCCTGCTTGGTGGTGCCGAAGGGGTGCTCCAGGCTCGGCCCCGCGTTGCTGGGGATGTCCGGGTTCACGGTGTAGCCCCACGGCCAGACCAGGGGCCCGAGGAAGGCGAAGGCGACGATCAGCCCCAGGAGCACCAGGCTGATCATGGCGGCGCGGTGCCGCCGGAACCTCCGCCAGACGAGCTGGATCTGGGTGCGGTCCCCGCCCTTGGCCGGCGCCTTCGCCGGCGTGCCCGGACCGCCGTCGTTCATCGCGACGCTGCTCTGCATTTCACTCATAGCGGATCCTCGGGTCGAGAACGCCGTACAGGATGTCGGCGACGAGGTTGGCGACCACCACGAGCGTGCCGCTCAACATGAGCCAGGACATGACCGCGAACGCGTCCTGTGCCTTGACCGCCTCGATGAAGAAGTAGCCGAGTCCGCGCCACTGGAAGATCGTCTCGGTGATGACGACGCCTTCGATGATGCCGACGATGCCGATGGTGGCCACGGTGACCAGGGGGATGAGCGCGGTGCGCAGGGCGTGGCGGCGCACCACCACACGGTTGGGCACACCCTTGGCCCGGGCCAGCCGGACGTAGTCGCTGTTGAGCACCTCCAGCATCGACGTGCGCTGGTAGCGGCTCCACGACGCGAAGCTGGTGAGCATCAGGGTGATGGTGGGGAGTACGAGGTGGCCCGCGGAGTCGAGGAAGTACTCCCAGTTGGTCATGTTGCTCACCCGGGCCGAGTTGGCCCCGATGGTGAAGAAGAAGCTGCTGCCGGTGGTCTGGTTGAACCACAGGCCGCCCTCCTTGATCAGCGCGCCCAGCCAGAAGGTCGGCATGGCCAGGGCGAGGAAGCCGATGAAGGTGAGGGTGTAGTCGAGCTTGGAGTACTGGCGCATGGCGCTGACCACGCCGGAGAGGATGGCCAGGCCCAGGGCCGCGATCACGGCGGCGGTCACGAGGCGCAGGGTGACGGCGATGCTCGCCGACAGCTCGGTGCCGATGTCGAACGCCACACCACGGACGGAGGGGCCGAACTGCCCCTGGAGCAGGCCGATGTCCCCGTTGCCGCCGATCCCCGTCATCCAGAGCCAGTACCGCTCCGGGATCGACCGGTCCAGGTAGTAGCGGGCCTCCGCGTCGGCGATGACCTGTTCCGAGGGGGGAGGTTGCTGCATGCGCAGATCCGCGAGCGGGTCGCCGCTCAGGTCCACCATGAGGAAGACCAGGACCGACGCCGCCAGGAGCACTGGGATCGCCACGGCGAGGCGACGCGCGGTGTATACGAGCATGGGAAGGTCCTTCGATGAACGCTCCCGGCCCGGGAAGGGGGCCCTTCCGGCCGGTTGCACCGGCCGGAAGGGCCCCTGCCCCGCCCCTGCGGCGCCGGGCGCGGGCCCGGGTCGCCGCGGGGGCGGGGTGCTCCTCCCGGAGCACTAGGCGGAGCGGAGTGATCCGTCAGAAAGCGTTACTCGACCGCGGTCCACTCGTGCTGGTTCCACATGGCCCGACGCGACTGGCTGTGGTTGTCGGTCACGTTCCCGAGGAACTGGGTGTCGTAGAAGAAGTAGGCCGGGGTGTCCACCAGCGGGAGCACGTAGGCCTCTTCGGCGACGATGGCGGCGGCCTCGTTGGCGAACCCGGCGGACTCCTCCGGGGTGGCGGAGTCCATCGCGTTCTCGACCAGCTCGTCGACCTCTTCGTTCTCGTACTTGCCGTAGTTGCTGCCGCTCTCGCTGAACCAGTACTGGTGCGGGGAGCTGTAGAACTCCGGCGTGGTGCTCCAGCCGTAGAGCATGAGGTCGAAGTCGCCCTCGGCGAGGGTGCCGCCCAGGTCGTCGGTGGTCTCGATCTCGGCGGTGACGCCGATCTCGGCGAGGTCGGCCTGGATCAGCTCGGCGATGACCTCACGGGCCACGTGGCCGGCGGTGTAGCGCAGACGCAGCGGGCGCACGGCCTCGCCGTCCTGCTCCAGCGTCTCGCCGTTCAGCTCGTAGCCGGCCTCCTCCAGGATCTCCAGCGCGGCCTCGGCGTCGCCGGCGCCCTGGCCGGTCGGGGTGATGACGTCCTCGTGGAACTCGCTGGAAGTGGAGAAGACGTGGTTGGTGCGCGGCTCGATGTCCGGGAACTTCTCGCCGTAGGTACGGGTGGCGATGTTCGCGACGTCGACCGCGGTGAAGATCGCCTGGCGCAGGGCCAGGTCGTCCAGGGGCTCGCTGGCGAGGTTGAGGTCGAGGTGCTCCCAGCTGCCGCCGGACGCGATCTCGAACTCGACGTTCTCAGCGCTCTCGAGCTGGGTGATGACGTCGTCGGACCAGGTGGCCGGGGAGCCGCCCTGGACCTCGCCGTTGGTCAGCGCCGGGACCCAGCTGCCCTCCTCGGTGTTGACCTCGAGGATGATCTCGTCGATCTCGGGGGTCTCGCCGTAGTACTCCTCGTTGACCACCTTGACGACGCGGCCGTCGAGCTCGGGGGTGCCCTCGAAGATGTACGGGCCGCCCGAGACGGTGACCGGGTTGGCGTTGAAGAAGTCCGACGACTCCCGCATGCCCTCGGGGGTGTCGAGGTCGAAGCCCTCGGCCTCGGCGATGTGCGCCGGGTAGAACCCGTCGCTGCCGAAGGTGAACCAACCGGGGTGCTGCGTCCCCTCCTTCATGGTCACCGTGACGGTCTTGCCGTCCTCGGAGCCCTCGACGCTCTCGATGAGGGAGGAGAGGGTGGAGCCGCGGGAGTTGCAGCCGTCGGCGCACAGCTCGTCGTCGCCGCTGTTCATCTTCCAGGTCCAGATGAAGTCGTCGGCGGTGATCGGCTCGCCGTCGCTCCAGACCGCGTCCGGGTTGATCTGGTACTCCCAGGAGAGCTGGTCGCCCTCGATCAGCTCGGGGGTGTTGACGATGAGGTCGGTGTTCCACTCCCACTCGCCCTCGGGGGTCCAGAGACCGGTGGGCGGGAGGATCCCGTGGACCATCTGGATCAGGTAGACCGAGCCGCCCTCGGGGGCGTTGTGGTTCCAGCCGCCCGCGGGCTGGTTGACGATCCAGGTGACCGAGTTCTCACCCGCGGCGCCGCCCTCCTCCTGAGGTGGGGAACAGGCGCTCACCGCGAGCACGGCCGAAACGCCGATGGCCGTGGCCCCCAGCATTTTCCTACGAATCTGCATCAGTCACACCCTTGATCACTAATACGAACCTTCAGTGGGGGATCGAGTGGTTCGCACAGTCCCCACCGAACTTAGGCGATTAGTCGTTCAGAAGACCATCGAGTGAAATGTCTGTATAGCCCCAATGCCGGATTCGTGATCCATCCGCAACCGGTTCGCGCCCATCGACCCCGGACGTCGACATCACACGACAACGCGCCCGTAACACAACGGCGGATCCCGCGTTCCCGCAGGCCAGGGGGACACCCAGAGCAGGTACTCAGTACCGGTGATTCGGTCGCACCAGAAATAGGAAGTGGCAAAACCATTGTAGTCAACAATGTTTACTTAAAAGTAAACGATGTTTGACTACCCAAAGCTCCTATTCGATTACCGAATTAAAAACGGACATACGAGCACAGACGATTCATCAAGGCGAAAAGATCCGCCCGACCATCGGCGTCGACGGAGGCCGAGCGGATCATATAAACATGGGATGACATGATGTTGGAAAGATCCGTTCGCGCGTCGACGGCCGTGCCCCGCCGCCGCCCCGCCGTCCCGGGCGGCGCCCCCGCCCATCCGTCCGCAGGTCGCGTGCGTCTCCCTGGAAAGCCCGTCGTTCCGGTGTCCGAAACCACCATGGGCACCCCCGCGGAGCCGATAAAGTCGACAGCGGCGGCGATCACCGCCCACCCCAGACCGCAGCGAGGAAGGCCCCTGCCGTGTCCGAAACAGTGCGCCTCGTCTGTCCCTCGGGCCGCAAGCACGCGGAGCTGTGGGGCGGCTACCTGCTGGCGGCCCTGGGCGTCGTGGCCATCGCGGTCGACCCCTCCCACTGGGCCAACATCACGCTCGGCGTCCTGCTGCTCCTCATCGGCGGCGGGCTCGCGGCCCACGGCCACCTCTTCGTCAAGGCCCCCGTACTGGAGGTCTCGGACGGGGAGTTCCGCTACCGGCGCGGCAAGTACGAGGTCAGCGTGCCCTTCGGGGACATCGGCTCCTACCACCTGCTGCCCGGCGGCGTGCGCTCCCTGGGCCTGTGCGACACCGCGGGCCGCCCCAAGCGGTTCCCCTCTCTGCAGAGCCGCCGCACCTCCCGCGCCTACCTGCCCCTGACCGGGATCACCAGTCCGGCCAAGGTCGAGGCGTTCATGGCGGTGGCGGGCATCCCGCCGCGCAAGCGCTCGCTGACCTCCTGACGGCTCCGCCGCCGCTCCCCCGCCGGACCCGGCCGGGCCTGCGGGCAGGGTGCCGGCCCTTGCGGTCCGGGTCCCGGTCGACGTCCCGGCCGGACGAGTAACGGTCTGTCCGAAACCCGTGCACACAACGGTACGCAGTCGGACGTCTCAGGCCACATCAGTCCAATTCGCACCACACCCACCACGGACATACCGTTGCAAGCCCGGGTCATCTACCCTCGGTTCCGTGACGCAGTCCAGAATCACCGCCATCCTGACCGTAGCGGGGATGCTCGCGGCCATGTGGGTCTTCGAGATCCTCGACTTCTTCATGTTCGGAACCCTCGACTACCAGTTCGGCCTGCGCTCCTGGGACACCGGGGCTCCCTGGACCGTCCTCACGGCTCCGTTCATGCACGGCAACTTCCAGCACCTCGTCGGCAACTCGCTGCCCTTCCTCGTGCTGGGCTCGCTCGTCGCCTTCAGCGGGCTGTCCCGGTTCCTGCTGACCACCCTGATCGTCACGGTCGTCAGCGGTGTGGGGATCTGGCTCTTCAGCGCCCCCACCACCGTCACCGTCGGCGCCAGCGGACTGGTCTTCGGCTACTTCGGCTACACCGTCCTGCGCGGCATCATCGAGCGCAAGACCGTCGACATCGTCATCATGATCTGCGTCGTCCTCTTCTACGGCACGATGATCTGGGGCGTGCTCCCGCAGTACCCCGGGGTCTCGTGGCAGGCGCACCTGTTCGGCTTCCTCGGCGGCCTGATCGCCGCGTACGTCCTCCCCAAGCGGGAGAAACGGCGCCAGATCGACCAGTGGCGCCAGCCCGGGGCCCAGGGCGGCTACTACGCCCCCTGACCCGGCCCCGCATGCCGAAGGGCCCCTCCCGCACGGGAGGGGCCCTTCCCTGTCACCGGGTGCGGCGCAGGCCCTAGAACTCCAGGCCCTCGGCCGCGTCGCCCAGGGTGCGCTCCAGGAACCCGGGGTTGTCCGCCAGCCAGGCGCGGGCGCCGGCCTGCGGGTCGTCCTTGTGCTCCTCCAGGGTCAGCACCTCCAGGGAGGCCAGCTCCTCGTCGGTCATCTCCCAGCCCTGCAGCCACTCGGCGAGCTCCGGGTAGTCCTCGGTGAAGCCGCTGCGGCCCACCGCGTGGATCTCCTCGGCGTCGCCCATCAGGCCCTCGGGGTCCTCGAGGTCCTTCAGGTCGTGCTTGGCGTAGGCCGGGTGCGGACGCCAGAGGGTGACGGCGATCGGCTCCTCCTCGGCGATCGCCGAGTCCAGCTCCGCCAGCATCGCGGCGGTGGAGGACTCGACCAGCTCGAAGTCGGCGTCCAGGCCGTAGCCCGGCATCGCCTCCTCCTTGGTGACCCGGGTCAGGCCGGCGCCCGACTCGATGCCGACGATGCGGCCCCCGAGCTCGTCGGCGTGGTCGGCCAGGTCCTCGATGCTGTTCACGTCCTCCATGTAGGCGGGGACGGTGATGGTCAGCTTGGCGTTGTCGTACCAGGTGCCGAGGTCCTCGAGGTCGTCGCCGTAGTCGTTCCAGTAGTCGGCGTGGGTGACCGGCAGCCAGGTGTCCAGGAACAGGTCCACGTCGCCGTTGGCGGCGCCCTGGTACATCGGGGCGACGTCCACGTCGGTGACCGTGACGTCGTAGCCCTTCTCCTCCAGGATGACCTGCCACATGGCGGTGGTGGCGATCGCCTCCTCCCAGGCGATCAGGGCGATGTTGACCTCCTGGGCGTCGCCGCCGCCCTCGCCCTCGCCGGGCCCGGTCAGGTCCTGTCCCCCGCTGTTGCCGCAGGCGGTGAGGAGCAGGGCCGCGCTCATGCCGGCGGCGGACAGCGCGGCGGTGCGCTTTCGGGTGTACATCGTGGGGTTCCTTCCCTAGGGGATCGGAGGAACCGGCGGGCCGTGTGCGACCGGCCCGCCGGGTCGGGGCGCGCTCAGGCCGAGGAGACGGCGGCGCGCCCCTGCGGGCTCTTGCGGGTGACCGCCGCGGTGAGGCGGTCCAGGAAGATGGCGAGGACGACGACGGCGATACCGGCCTCGAAGCCGAGTGCGCCGTCGTTGCGGCTGATGCCCTGGTAGACCTGGCTGCCCAGGCCGCCGGCGCCGACCATGCCCGCGATGACGACCATGGACAGGCCCAGCATGATGACCTGGTTGACGCCGGCCATGATGGTCGGCAGGGCCAGGGGCAGCTGGATGCCGGTGAGGATCTTGCGGCCCGGGGCGCCGAACGCCTCGCCCGCCTCCACCAGCTCCCTGTCGATCTGGCGGATGCCCAGCTCCGTGAGGCGCACGCCCGGGGGCATCGCGAACACGATGGTCGCGACCACGCCGGGGACCGCGCCGATGGAGAAGAAGAAGATCGCCGGGATCAGGTACACGAACGCGGGCAGCGTCTGCATCAGGTCCAGGACCGGCTTGACGATCTTGCTGACCAGGTCGTTGTAGGCGGCCAGGACGCCGATCGGGATGGCGATGGCCACCGCGATGGCGCTGGCCACCAGGACCAGGCCCAGGGTGTCCATCGCGTTGTCCCACTGGCCGACCGAGGCCACCAGGGACAGCGCGACCAGCGCGAACACGCCCATCCTCCAGCCCGCCACCGAGTAGGCGAGCAGGCTCAGCAGGAGGATCATCAGCAGGGACTTGGGCTCGGTGACGAGCATGGGCAGCAGCAGCCAGCCCAGGAGGACCACGGCCAGCCAGCCGCCGGCCACGATCGCGGTCCGCTTGCGCGAGGCCGCGTTCAGCGCCCCCATCACCGTGACCGCCGCCAGGAACAGCAGCGAGACGATGAAGTAGGAGTCGACGTACTGGTCGAACAGGTTCATCGCCCACAGGAACAGGAAGGGCGGCAGGCTGTTGACGACCGTGTCCACCAGGCCGGTCCACGCCTGGAGGATGTAGAGCACCGAGACGGCGCCGACGGTCACCGCCAGCGGGCCGCGGTGCGAGCGCAGCAGCGGGACCGCGATGATCACCGCGGCGATGAACGTGATCTGGGCGGCCGCCGGGTCGGAGAAGAAGCCCGACAGGACGGACACGGCCCAGCGGATGAACTCGCCGATGGCGTCGAAGGCCGGGCCGAAGTGGGCCTTGAGCCAGTTGTTGAACGCCTCGAACCCCTCACCGATGGGCAGGGCGGGCGGGAAGTCGACGGGGGTCACGACCGCTCCCTCCCCGACGCGAGGGCGGCGAGCACGGACGTGCGTGAGGCGGTGCCCAGCACGCTGCCGTCCTCGTCGACCACGCGGACGAGTTCGGATTCGGCCATGTCGGTGTACAGGTCGGCGATCGGGGTGTCGGCCGCGACCGTCGGCGCGCCCGCGCCCGCGGTGGCCCCGGTGTCCAGGGCCGAGGCGGCGGTCAGCACGCGGGTGCGGTCGACGTCCTCGGTGAACCGCTCGACGTAGTCGTTGGCGGGCTCGTTGAGGATCTCCTGCGCGGTGCCGATCTGGGCGACCCGGCCGTCTCGGAGCACGCAGATGCGGTCGCCCAGGCGCATGGCCTCGTTGAGGTCGTGGGTGATGAAGATGATGGTCTTGCCCAGGGATTCCTGGAGTTCCAGGAGCTGGGTCTGCATGTCCCGCCGGATCAGCGGGTCGAGGGCGCTGAACGCCTCGTCCATCAGGATGATGTCGGTGTCCGCCGCCAGGGCGCGGGCCAGGCCCACGCGCTGCTGCATGCCGCCCGAGAGCTGGTGCGGGAACTTGTCCTCCCAGCCGGCCAGGCCGACCAGTTCCAGGGTCTCGGCGGCGCGGGCGGCCCGCTCGGCGCGGGGCTCGCCGCGCAGTTCCAGGCCGTAGGCGGCGTTCTCCAGCACCGTCCGGTGCGGCAGCAGGGCGAAGTGCTGGAAGACCATGCTGATCTTCTGGCCGCGCAGCTTCAGGAGCTCCTTCTTGCCCAGGGCCGTGATGTCGACGCCGTCGACCTCCACCGATCCCGAGGTGGGCTCCAGCAGGCCGTTGAGCATGCGGATGAGTGTGGACTTGCCCGAACCGGACAGGCCCATGACGACGAAGATCTCGCCCGGCTCGACGTCGAAGGAGACGTCGATGACCGCGGCGGTCACGTCGAGGTCGGCGATGGTGTCGCGGTGACTGCCGTCGGCGAGCCGCTCGACGGCGGCTCCGGCCTGTCTACCGAACACCTTGTACAAGTGGTCTGCGCGTACTGCTGGCACGGTCTCCTCTACGGGGCTGTCCCGCCGCGGAGCAGACCGGCTTCCCCGATCGCCGCCCGCGGATCTCGACAGGCAGCCGGTCCGCGCAGGGCCCCCCGGTGCGCGCCCCTTGCGGGGTTCGGACCAGCACCTGGTTCACGTCGGGGGGCAACGTTACCGAGATGCGTAGCCACAGATCAGACGGTTGGTAACCAGCAGATAACATGTTTAAACGACATAAAAACGGTCCGCCGACCATGCCGGGGGTTTGCATCGTAGCAGGACAGCGATATGTGATCTATACCACGCACGTTCTTAATGTGATGCCGGTCACATATACGTGACAGGAGCGCCATACGACGGTATGTGCCAGCTCCGCAACCTACCGTCACGACGCCGGACGCGCCAGACCCCGGCCCGCAAGAGCCGGGGTACCGGGTCAGGACTCGATGCGCGTACGGGTGAACTTCAGGTGCGAACGCGACGGCGTCGGGCCCCGCTGCCCCTGGTAGCGCGAGCCGTACTCCGCGGAGCCGTAGGGGCGCTCGGCCGGCGAGGTCAGCCGGAACATGCACAGCTGGCCGATCTTCATGCCGGGGTACAGCTTGATCGGCAGCGTCGCGACGTTGGACAGCTCCAGGGTCACGTGCCCGGAGAAGCCCGGGTCGATGAACCCGGCCGTGGAGTGGGTCAGCAGCCCCAGCCGCCCGAGCGAGCTCTTGCCCTCCAGCCGGCTGGCGATGTCGTCGGGCAGCGTCACCACCTCGTAGGTGGACGCCAGCACGAACTCCCCGGGGTGGAGGATGAAGGCCTCGTCGGGGTCGGTCTCCACCAACCGGGTCAGGTCCGGCTGCTCGACGGAGGGGTCGATGTGCGGGTACCTGTGGTTCTCGAAGACCCGGAAGAACCGGTCCAGGCGCACGTCGATGCTGGACGGCTGGACCAGGCCGGGGTCGAAGGGGTCGATCCGGACCCGCCCGGAATCGATTTCGGACCTGATATCGCGATCGGAGAGCAACACGCTCCGAACCTACCGCCTGGCGGAAGCACCAGGGGGAACACCGGCCGAACAGGGGCGCCCGACACGGGATCCCGGCGCCGACTTGCCGTCGGACCCCGGGAATGGGCTAGGATGGCAACGGTTGACCGGCCGTTGAGGCGGCGGGCACACGCGGATGTAGTTCAATGGCAGAACTTCAGCTTCCCAAGCTGATAGCGCGGGTTCGATTCCCGTCATCCGCTCCGTTCGAAAGGCGGCCCCTGGACAGCGAAGATCCTTCGCACCCAGGGGCCGTCTTCGCGTTGGGGGTGTGCCGGAGGCGCACCGCCCGACGACCGGTCCGGCTGACGCGCCCCGCTCCCGTCACTCACCCTCGAACGCGCGCCCCCTTCGGTACACGGCATGGAAGATCTCCCGAGACCTTCAGCGGATTCGCTTTGATCCGGCCGCCACCCGAGCGACGGCCTGCACCATGGCGACCACCGGTCAGCGCGACTCGCAGGTGGCAGGTCCCGTTACCGGGACGAATGGCCGCTCGGCGGCACCCCCGCCGACGCCCACACCTTCGAACTCCACGTCGAGGCGACCCGGCTCCACTGGGCCGAGGGCTGGATCCCCGGCTGCGGCTGGGTGAAGACCACCCCGGAACCCGACACCGAACCCGCCCTGCTCGCGGCCTACGCCCGCGGGCACTTCGACTCCCTCTCCGGGATCGAGGAGCGTACCCGGGCCGACTACCACCGCGACCTCGAACGGCACCTGATCCCCTCCTTCGGCACCGCGAACCTCCGCGAGAAGAGCGAACTGCCCCTGAGCACGTCCGCCGAATGGGCCGACCACCTCCAGGCCGGGTTCCCCGATCCGCGAACGCCCATCAACCCGCACAACGGCGAGGGCTCCAAGAGCTCACCTCACTTGGTGATTCTGGTAGCAGATCAGCGTGCAGGCGATCTCAACGAAGGCCGGGAAGCGGTCGGCCCGACGCTCATAACGGCAGTGCAGGCGGCGACGTCCGGCCGGCCAGGCATGGTTCGCTCGACCGAGATCACACCTTCAGCTCGGTCTAGTTTATCTCGAAACCTTCGGGAACGGCATTCTTGAGAATGTAAGAGAAGTTTTCAGAATCCTCTTGACTGAACCCGAGCTCCAAGTACATGGCAACGAGCTCTTCATAGGTGTAATTTTCCGGGTCCTTCACGGGAACGATCACAGCACCCCCACTCCCCAGATCGGCGTACGACCCTCCGGATGATTCGCCGCCATCGGTGTGGCCGATTCCGTCCATTTCCTGTTGTGCGCGGACGAGCATTGTCCCGAGAAGCAAAGGCGCCGAGCGAAACTTTCTGAAAGTCCTGTTCAGGCGCTCGTTCAGGGGGCCTCTCCGTCCTTGAGCCACCCGCTCCGCTCTACTTGGGCGAGCCTCGGGAGCCCCTGGGCCCGGCATGCGGGGAACACGCCCCTCGACCCGGGACGGGCGACCCGAATGGTCACCTCTCCACCCTCGGAACCCCGTTCCACCAGGTCGGACTTCACCCGTTCACCTCTTCTGCGCACCTCGCATCGATAAGCGGTTTCCATTGTGTCTTCGGGCGCATTATGCCGAACGGTGGGGACAGAGGGTGAGCCAGGATATGCGCACGGCATTCCTCTCGTGATGCCATGGAGCCCGGCCACCCGTCCGGATCCCCGTGCCCTGTCCGGTCGTGGCCCGGCCGACCGCCCGGAACCGGGGTCGTGCGCTCCCGGACGAGACGTGAGGACTTCGCCGCCCTGGCGCACCCGTGAGGGCGCACGGGGTGTGGTGCAACAGGGGAACCGGGGGCTACCGGGCAGCGGCGCGGCCTGGGGGTTCTCGGATCGGTGCAGGTCGGCGGGCTGGCGGGGGGTGGTTCGATTCCCGTCATCCGCTCCATGACGAGAACGGCCAGGCGGCTCGGTTCTCCCGAACACCTGGCCGTTCCGCTTTCCCCGGGCAGGTGCCGGGATCCGTGCCGCAAGCCCGTCGGGGAGCCGCAGGTGCTCACCAGTCCAGTTCGGCGTTCAGTTCCCGGGTCTCGCGGATACGGCGCTCGAGTACGGACAGGCGCTGTCGTGCCTCCTCGATCTCCGGGGCCTGGGGTCCCAGCACCCAGAGCATGGTCTGCGCCACCGATCGCTGCTCCGCCTCCGCCTCCTCCAGCCGGTCGGCCCACAGCAACGCGAACGCCAGCTGGTGCCGGCTCCGCAGGGTCGCCGGGTAGTGCTTTCCCCGCAGGCGCCGGTATCCCGCCGCGACTTCGCGGTACTCCGCCAGGGAGGCGTCCGGTTCGCCCATGGTCATCAGGGTCCGTGCCAGGCGGTGCCGGGTCTCCAGGGTGTCCGGATGGTCGGGGCCCCGCTCCGCCGCCCTCAGCCGGACCGACCTGCGCATGCCGGCCACCGCCGCCCCGTCCCGCCCGAATCTGAGCGCCTCCCACCCCAGCACCATGGCGTCCTCCGCCGAGACCCCCTCCAGGATCTCGTCGAACAGGGCGTCCGGCACCCGCTCGCCCGGCAGGGTCCGCTTCAGGGCCTCGTCCACCAGGTGGTCGAAGACCTCGACATGGTCCGCGCCGACCGGTGTCAGCAGCCGCGTCGTTCCCGCCCGCGGCGCCGTGGCCCATTCCCAGGCCCGGTCCGGTGTCTCCGGACGCCTGTCCCCGCTCCCCGCCTCTTCCGACAGCCGGACGTGGAGCCGTTCCACCAGCGCCCGCGGAATCGGCCCCACCGCTCCGCAGCGGCGGACCGTCACCGCGGCGGCCACCAGGAGCGCCCCCTGGGAGGCCGGGGAGAGGGCGTGTGCGGCGGTTTCCGCCTCCCCCGCCTCGGACGGATCCCCGGCGCCCTTCACTTCGGCGAGCAGCTCCGGAGCGCGGGCCAGGAGCGGCGCGAACCCGTGCCCGCTGCGCCGGTCCAGCGCGTGCGCGATCCGCTCGTCCGAACGGAACCGCTCCGCCCGCTTCCGTTCGCCGTCCGTCAGCACCCGGTCCACACGGATCTCGACCGCGCGACGCAGGAGCAGCCGCCACCGCTCGGCATCGTCGCCGTCGAGCAGCCTCTTCTTCTCGGTGTCCCGCAGGGTCGCCACCACGACGCGGTGCGTGCCCCGCCCCTGCCCGCCGAGGAGGTTGCCGACGTTCTGCGCGGTCAGCTGCGGGTCGGAGGCCCACCGGTGCAGGTCGTCCAGCCACAGCACGCACCGGGGGTGGGCGGCCGCCGCCTGGAGTGCGGGGGCCACGCGCGCGCCCGGGCGCGGGGCGATCAGGACGTGGTCGGTCAGGTGCCGGACCGCCTCGTGGGCGCTGCGGGTCTTGCCCACGGCCGAATCCCCCGTCAAGAGGACGAATTTCTGAGCCTGAACGGCGGCGCGGAGCCGCATGTCCGCGGCGCGCGGCACGTAGGGGGGCAGGGATGCCCCGTCCCGGGCGTCGGCCGCCGCGGGGGCCACGCCCCAGGTCAGCGGATCCGTCCGTCTCCCCACCGTCGGCAGGCGCCCGCCGGGCCCGGTGTCACAGGAGACATGGATCTCCTCCCGGGCGGGGAGCCGCCGGCGCCAGGCGTGCGACCGCCGGAGCAGCACCGTGCCCCGGGCCGCCAGGACCGCTCCCGCCGGAAGGGCGAACGCGGCCCACCAGTCGGGTGGCGCTAACCAGGCCGCCTCGACCGTACGCAGGAACACCGCCGCCCCCGACAGCAGCAGGAGCACCGCCGCCACCAGCCATGGGCCCGGTGCCGCCACCGGTTCTGCTCTCCCCACCCCGACGACCTCTCTCGTCTCGCGAGTACCACGTACCCACCCCTCTAGGACGGTCCGGGGCTTTCACCGGTGCGGTGAAGGCGGTGTGCCCGGGGGACGCGCAGAGCGCGGTGCCACTCGGGAGGAAGCGGTGCGGCGGCGACGTACGTGCGGTCAGGGCGTGTGGCGGAACGGGGGCAGGTCGCGGAAGGCCGGGTCGACCCGCAGGGACTGCGCGAGCACGCCGAGCAGGCGGCGGGCGCGGGAGAGCGGGTGGTCCGGGAAGCGGTCGTCCCACACCGGGTCCTCGGCCTGGTTGCGCGGGGTGCCGCCGGTGACGCCCTCGGCGTAGGGGTGCCGGGCCCAGGCGGCCATCGCCCCCTGCACGTCCCCCTGGTGGCGGTCGAGGAACGCGGGGAAGAGGGACGCCTCCCGGATGCCGGTCACCGGCCCCTCGTAGCACTGCACCCGGACCACCGTGCTGCACCGGTCCCGCGGGATCGTGTACGAGCCGATGTAGGCCATCCCCGTCTCCCGGCGGGGGTCCCTGCCCTTGACCACCTGGCGGATGGCGGGCATGCCGTCCAGGGTGACGGTGTCCAGTTCGACCAGGCCCATCCCCGCCCCCGCGACGTGGGCGCTGGTCCGGGCGCGCAGGTCGTCGAGATCCTCCAGGGAGGCGGGCAGGTCGGGGACCAGGCCGAAGAAGTCGAGGATGACCGCGTCGCCCGTGGCGTCGACCCAGGCGTTCTCCTGGACCTGGCGGTGGCCGGCGGTGTCGAAGGTGAGGGGGGTCCCGGCCAGGCCCGCGGGGCCCCGGGGGGTGTCGGAGTTCATGGCGGCACCCTAGTCGCCCCCTCCGTCGATCGTGCGTACCCGCTGGTGGGACCATGGATCCCGGTGGGGCGCCGGCTCCGGGCGAGGGGCCCGTCGCCCGCCCCGGGGAAGGGGACCCATGACGACGCGACCTCTCACCGTGGTCACCGGCGGCGGCCGGGGCATCGGTGCCGCGACCTGTGTGCGGCTGGCCGGCGACGGGCACGACATCGTGTTCGGCTACGCCTCGGACACCGGTGCCGCGGAGCGGACCGCCGAGCAGGTGCGCGCGGCCGGGGCCCGGTGCACGGCGGTGCGCATGGACACCTCCGTCGAGGCCGACGTCGACCGGCTGTTCGACACCGCGGAGGCGCTGGGGCCGGTGACCGGCCTGGTCAACAACGCCGCGGTGACCGGGCCGCTGGGCCGGTTCGCCGACGCCGACACCTCGGTCCTCAAGCGGGTGGTCGACGTCAACGTGCTCGGCTACCTGCTGTGCTGCCGCCGGGCGGCGCGGGACATGGGGAGCCGGGGGTCGGGGGCGATCGTCAACGTCTCCTCGGCCGCGGCCACCCTGGGCAGCCCGGACGAGTACGTCCACTACGCGGCGACCAAGGCGGCGGTGGACGCCATGACGGTCGGCCTCTCCAAGGAGTTGGGACCGTCCGGAATCCGGGTCAACGCGGTCGCCCCCGGGGTGATCGAGACCGACATGCACGCCGCCATGGGCGACCCCGGCCGCCCCGCCCGGGCGGCGGCGACGATCCCGCTGCGACGTGCGGGACGTCCCGGGGAGATCGCCGACGCGATCGCCTGGCTGCTGTCCTCCGAGGCCTCCTACGCGAGCGGAACGGTGCTGCGGGTGGCCGGCGGCAGGTGAGGCCGCCTCCGGTCGCGCGGGTTTCGCCGGGGGACCCCGGGGCAAGGGTTCTCTGCACAGGAGGTTGCCCCCCGTGGAGACGACACCCCTAGTCATCCTCGTCCTGGTGGTGATCGTGGCGGCCCTGGGCGCCGGGATCGCCCTCCGTTCCGCGATCCTCCCGGCGCGCCGCACGGCCCGGCTCAGACGGCGCTTCGGCGCGGAGTACGACCACGCCCTGCACCTGCACGGGAACACCGCGGACGCCGAACGCGACCTCTCCGAGCGGCTGTCGCGCCGTTCCTCCCTGAGACCGCGCGCCATCCCCGACGAGCTGCGCGACGACCACGCGCGCTCCTGGGTGGCGGTGCAGCAGGGGTTCGTCGACGACCCCGAGCGCTCGGTGCGGGACGCGCGGGCGGTCATCGCGGCGATCGCCCTCGACCTGGGGCACCCGCCCGGGGAGGAGTTCGAGCGCCTGCTGGGGAACCTGTCGGTGGACCATCCGGCGGAGGTCGCCGAGGTGCACCGGGTCCAGGGGGACGGCACCGAGGGCACCGAGCACCTGCGCGAGCTGCTGGTGGCCCACCGGCGGCTCGTGGAGGCCCTGCTGGGCGGGACCGGTGTACGCGGATCGGAGGCGCAGCGGTGAACCATTCCGAAGCGGAGGGCCGGGTGCGCTGGACCCTGCGCGCACACGAGGGGCGCGCGCGGACGGCGCGCGCCGCGGCACGACGGAAGGCGGACACGGTGGCTGAGGAGACCGGCAAGGCGGCACCGGCGCGCGGCGGCGGGCCCACTGCGGAGGACGGCTGGCGGCCCCGGCCGCGCGGGGTGGACCCGGGGTCGGCCCGGGACCGGATGGGCGGCGCGGTCACCGGGTTCGTGGACGACCCCCGCGGCGCGGTGGCCGAGGCGGACGCGCTGGCCTCGGAGGTGGCCGACGCCCTGGTCGCCGAGATCGAGTCCCGGCGGGCGGCGCTGCGCGCGGCGTGGGACGAGGGCGCCGACACCGAGACCCTCCGGCTGGCGCTGCGCTCCTACCGCTCCTTCGTCCAGAGCCTGATCACGGGCAGATAACATCTGCTCGCGAAAAAGCCCGCCCGAGCTGCGAAAAAGCGGCCTTGTCACGTTTTACGAACACCTCGACCGAGCCTCGGATAAACGGCCTCGGCGGGCACGGTGAATACCGCTTCGATCACACCTCCACCGGAGCGGATGCCCCTGCGGAGCACCCCCTCCCCCGGGTCGACGGCCCGTCACAGCCGGTCCGCGCCGCCGGTCCGGGAACGCCGAAAGCACGTGTCGGCGCTCCCGGGCCCGCGATATTTTTTTCCGGGCTTTCACTTGGGATAACGCATCTCCGTCCGCCCCGGAAACGCCTTCCCGCCGTTTCCCCGAAAAGGACACGGGCAGGGGATGAGGCATAGGAGGTGAACCCTCGTGGACACGACGACGTACATCATCATCGGCGCGGCGGTCCTGCTCGTCCTCGCCGTCGCCCTGGTCCTCTCCCTCGGGAGTGGCAGGGTTCCGATGGGCCACCGCACGCGGCTGCGCAAGCGGTTCGGCGGCGAGTACGACCACGTGCTCATGACCAGCGGCGACACGAGGTCCGCGGAGCGCGAGCTGTCCCGGCGGCTGGACCGGCGCAGGGAGGTCCGGGTCCGGCGTCCCACGGACGCGGAGAAGGACCGGTACCGGGAGGCGTGGCTCGCGGTCCAGCAGCGGTTCGTGGACGACCCGGCCGGCGCCCTGCGGGGCTCCCGGCGGCTCCTGACGGAGGTCTCCGTCGCGCTCGGCTACCCGGAGGAGCCCTCCGGGATCGACGACGACTCCTTCGAGTACCGCCTCGCCGACCTGTCGGCCGACCACGGAGACGAGGTCGCCGCCGTGCACCGGACCGTTCGCACCGACACGGACACGACCGACACCGAGCACCTGCGCGAGGTCCTGGTGGCCCACCGCGGCCTCCTGGAGTCCCTGCTGGGCGGGGCGGCCGTCCGGCCGGCCGCGCACGCTGTGACCCCGGAGGTGGCGCGATGAAGCGGACCGAGGAGAACACACCGGGCCGGCGCGCCCGCGCCGCGGGGGCGGCCGGGCCCGCGGGGGCCAGGGCGGAGGTCCACGACCGCCCCGAGGGGACCGGGGTGGAGGCCGTCGCCGTACCGGCGGCCAGGTCTCGGACGGCCCCTCCCGACCCCGGACACCGGGGGCACGGGGGCGGGGGGCCGTCCGGCCCGTCCAGGGGCGACGAGATCCGCGAGCGCATGGCCGCTGCGGTCAACGGCTTCGTGGACGACCCCGGCAAGGCCGTGGGCGAGGCCGACCTGGTGGCCGAGGAGGTGGTCCGGACGCTCATCGAGGGCGTCGAGGCCCGCCGGTCGGAGCTGCGGTCCGCCTGGGAGGACGGTGCCGACACCGAGAACCTCCGTGTGGCGCTGCGCGGCTACCGGGCGTTCGTGGAGGAGATCCTCGACGGCCGCCCCCGCTGACGGCCTCCGGAACCGTCCGTACCGCCCCGGGACCTTCGCTCCCGGGGCGGTACGCGCCGTGGGCGGGCTGTAGCATCGTGGCCGGATCTTCCCCTGTCCGCGCCCCCGCCGTGCCGGAGAAGGCCGTGGGACGGGGCTTTTCGGCACGAACGGGAGCGGATGTTCATGGATGTTGAAGAAACCCAGGTCATGAGCCGGACCGGTGAGTTCACCACCACCCTGAGCTGGCAGGAGTCCGTGCGCAGCCGGGTCGCCGCGGCCATGGACCGCTTCGCCGGGCCGATCGCCGACCTGGCGGACCGCGACGCCAACGAGGGGGACACGCGGCTCCTGGTCGCCGACTTCTTCAGCGTCGGCCTCAATTTCAGCAAGTACCACGACCTCACCACCGACTACCGGACGGGCGGGGAGTCCAACGACTACGCCATCGTGCTGGACGGGAAGCTGTTCGCTCCCGTGGAGGTGCGGGGGATCGGCCAGGACCTGGACCTGCGCAATATCCAGATGGCCCGCCGCCTGGCCTCCCAGGAGGGCGCGGAGTGGGTCTTCCTGACCAACGGCCGGGCCTGGCGGGTCTACCACCTGCGGCCGGAGGGCTCGGGGGTCCGCCCGGTCGTGGTGGTCGACGCGGACCTGGCCGACCCGGCCTCCTACCACCGCAACCTGGACCAGCTCTTCCACATCACCCGCGAGGCGGTCGTCCACGGGCGGCTGGACGCCCTGCGCCGTTGGCGTGAGGCGGTGGAGGCCGCGCCGCTCTCCGGTCTGGTGACCGAGGACTCCGTGGTCGCGGCGGTGCTGCGGGAGCTGAGCGAGCGCACCGGTCACCCCGGGCACGCCGGGGACGCCGAGGAGGTGCGCCGCATCCTCACCGAGCAGGTGGTGGCGCGCGGCCTGGCCCCCGCCGAGACCGATGGGGCGCCCGAGGCCGATGGGGCGGCCGGGGAGGCCGGGGAAGAGGAGTGACCGCGGCGTCCGGATCCGGACGGTCACCCGTCGGAACCGCGTGCGCACGAAGGGCGTCGTAGGGGCCGGTACACGCCCCGACCCCCAGAGGTGCTCCTTCGCATGCGGTTCCGAATCCTCGTCGTCCCCGCGGTCCTGGCCGCCGCCCTCACCGGCTGCTCGAACGTCGAACTGACGGCGACGCAGCGCATGAACGACCTGCTCCCGTTCCAGGAGGAACTGCCCGACGGCTACGTCCGCGAGTGGATCGACATGGACGGTTTCGACGGAAGGCTGTCCAGCGCCGAGCACATCTCCTCGGTGACCCCCTCGTCCTGCGGGGACGCGCTGGCCGAACCGCCGGACGTCTTCCCCGAGGGGACCGGCGAGGGCGCCGCGCTGAGCCTGCGGCCGCCGTCCGACGCCTCCCCGCTGCCGGAGGAGCCCTCCGCCTCCCCCGGGGAGGACACCCCCGGGTCGGAGCCGCGGGAGCCGGCCGTCACCGGGGCCTTCAGCTACGTGGTGGCCTCCGGCGACTTCCCGCCGGTCGATCGGGACGGACGCCTGGAGCGGGTCCTCCGGGAGTGCGGGGACGGGTTCTCCCTGACGTTCGACGACGTCTCCGGCCTGAACGGCGACGCCGAGCGCTTCCGCTCGGCCTCGCTGCCCGAGAACGGAGGCGGACTGGTCCTGCGGATCGGCGACGGCTGGGCCACCCACCGGACCTCGCACATGGCGTGGGGGCAGGTCGGCGACGTCTTCTTCATGCTGGGGCGGGTGGACTGGCGGGTCCCGCCCGACCAGGGCCCGGTCGACCTGTACTCCCCCTCGGTGCGCGACTGCAGGCTGGAGGCGAGCTACGACGACGCCGAGTCCATGGCGTGCGCCGAGAGGAGGATGCGGGAGGAGGCCCGCGCCCTGGCCCGGGAGCAGGACGAGGCGTTCGAGGAGATGCTGGGGATCGTGATGGACCACCTGGAGGAGAACGTCTGAGCCGCCGGCCGGCCGGGTGCCCGCGGAGCCGGTCGGCCCGGCTCCGCGGGCACCCGCACGCCCTCGCCGGGCCGGAGAGCGCCGCCCCTGGCACCCCGGGCGCGGCGGTCCGGCGGGGCGCCCCCGCCTCCCGGGCCGGGCACCGCGCGGTTCCCGGCCCGGACGGAGATCCCTCCGACAACCCCCATTGACACGTGTGACGGGCAACACAACAATGGTCGTACCTTTTGTCTGGGAGCGCTCCCAGACCGTTCGCGGCCGGCTGCTCGGCCCGCCCGGAAGGACGACCCCCTTGAGTCCACGAAGAACCCCCGCGGTCCTGGGCACCGCCGCCCTCCTGACCCTCCCCCTGACCTCCGCCCCGGCCCTGGCCGACGACGAACCCGTGGAACAGATCGTCAACGGCGACTTCTCCGACGGGACCTCCGGCTGGTGGGGCACGCCCCAGATCGAACTGACCGTCACCGAGGACGAGGTCCTGTGCGTCGAGGTGCCCGGCGGGACCTCCGACCCGTGGGAGGTCATCGTCGGCCAGAACGACGTACCGCTCGTCGCGGGCGAGTCCTACACCTTCTCCTTCACCGCCTCCGGCACCGCCGAACGCCCCGTCCGGGCCCTGGTCCAGGAGGCGGTCGACCCCTGGCGCACCGAACTCGACGAGCGCCCCGTCCTCACGCCGGAGATGGGCGGGTACGAGTACGTGTTCACGGCGGGGGCCGACCACGACGCCGCCCAGGTCGCCTTCCAGGTCGGCGGAGCCGCCGACCCCTGGACCCTGTGCCTGGACGACGTCTCCCTGCTCGGCGGGGCCGAGCCCCCCGTGTACGTGCCCGACACCGGCCCCCGCGTGCGCGTCAACCAGGTCGGCTACCTGCCGCAGGGGCCCAAGAACGCCACCGTGGTCACCGACGCCGCCGACCCGCTGCCCTGGAGCCTGGCCGACGCCGACGGCACCGTCGTCGCCACGGGCGACACCGTCCCCCGCGGCCTGGACGACACCTCCGGGCAGAACGTGCACACCATCGGCTTCGGGCACGTCACCACCCCCGGCGAGGGCTACACCCTGACCGCCGACGGGGAGACGAGCCACCCCTTCGGGATCGGCGCCGACCCCTACCGGTCCCTGGCGACGGACGCGCTGGAGTTCTACTACACCCAGCGCAGCGGGATCGAGATCCTCGACGAGATCGCCCCCGGCTACGCGCGGGAGGCCGGGCACGCCGGTGTCGCGCCCAACCGCGGCGACACCGAGGTCACCTGCCACCCGAGCACCCCCTGCGACTATTCGCTCGACGTCTCCGGCGGCTGGTACGACGCCGGGGACCACGGCAAGTACGTGGTCAACGGCGGCATCTCCGTGCACCAGCTGATGAGCGTCTACGAACGCGCGCACACGGCGCCCACCGGGGACCCCGAACGGGTCGGCGACTCCACCCTGGCCGTGCCCGAACGCGACAACGGGGTCCCCGACGTCCTCGACGAGGCGCGCTGGGAGATGGAGTTCCTGCTGTCCATGCAGGTGCCCGCGGGCGAGGAGCTCGCCGGGATGGCGCACCACAAGGTCCACGACGAGCGCTGGACCGGGCTGCCCCTGATGCCCGCCGCCGATCCCCAGCCCCGCTACCTGCACGCGCCCTCGACCGCGGCCACCCTCAACCTGGCCGCGACCGCCGCCCAGTGCTCGCGGGTGTTCGCCCCCTACGACGCCGAGTTCGCCGCCACCTGCCTGACGGCGGCCGAGGCCGCCTGGGACGCCGCCCGGGCCCACCCCGACCGCTACGCCGAGGTGGGCGGCGAGGGCGGCGGGCCCTACAACGACGACGAGGTCGCCGACGAGTTCTACTGGGCCGCCGCCGAGCTGTACCTGGCCACCGGCGCCGCGGAGTACGAGGAGGCGGTGACGTCGTCGGAGCTGCACACCGCCGACGTGTTCACGGCCGACGGCTTCGACTGGAGGTGGACCGCCCCCCTGGGCCGCCTCCAGCTGGCCACCGTGCCCAACGGCCTGCCCGACCGGGAGGCGGTGCGCGCCTCCGTGGTCGAGGGGGCCGAACAGTACGCGGACGCCGCGGCCGGCCACCCCTACGGCCTGGCGTACGCCCCGGCGAGCGGGGTGTTCGCCTGGGGCTCCAACGGCCTGGTCCTCAACAACCTGGTGGTGGTCGCCACCGCGTACGACATCGACGGCGACACCCGGTTCCGGGACGCCGTCCTGGAGGGCGTGGACTACATCCTGGGCCGCAACGCCCTCAACAGCTCCTACGTGACCGGGTACGGAACGGCGTACACGGAGAACCAGCACAGCCGCTGGTACGCGCACCAGCTGAACCCGTCCCTGCCCAACCCGCCGCCGGGCACCCTCTCCGGCGGACCCAACTCCGACACCGCGACCTGGGACCCGATCGCGCAGGCGAACCTGGACGGGTGCGCGCCGCAGTTCTGCCACATCGACGACATCGACTCGTGGGCGACCAACGAGCTGACGATCAACTGGAACTCGACCCTGGCCTGGGTGTCGGCGTTCGCGGCCGACCAGGGCGACGCCGCGCCGCCCGCGGAGTCCACCTGCGAGGTGGACTACCGGGTGCACGGCACCTGGGAGGGCGGGGCCACCACCCAGGTGGTCGTGCGCAACACCGGCGGTGAGGCGCTGGCCGACTGGACCCTGGCCTGGTCCTTCCCCGGTTCCCAGACGGTGCGCGAGCACTGGAGCACCGACCTGACGCAGTCCGGGCGCGCGGTGACCGCGCACGCCCTGGACTGGAACGCCGAGATCGGCGCGGGCGACGAGGTGACCTTCGGTTTCACCGGGTCGCGCGGACCCGGACCGAACGCCTCACCCGAGCGTTTCACGCTCAACGGGAGCGTCTGCCGCTGATCCTCCCCGGCGGTGCGCACTCCCGAGCGCACCGCCGGCCGGGAAGGGGCGGGGACCCGCAGGAGAGCGCGGGCCCCGCCCCGATCCCGGGCTACCCTTCGGTCCGCGGCCGCCTGCGCACCAGGAACAGGGAGATCACCCCGGCCGCGATGAGCAGTGCGGCTGCGGCGACGGCGCCGAGCACGGGCGTTCCGGTGACCGGCAGCCCGCCCCTGTCCGGGGGCCCGTCCGGGGCCTGGGGCCGCGGACCGGGTCCGCCCGGCTCGGGCGACGGGCTCGGCTCCTCACCGGGCGACGGGCTCGGACTCGGTGTCGGGCTCGGCGACGGACTCGGTGAAGGACTCGGGCCCGGGCCCGGTCCGGGCACGAAGGTGTTGAGCACCCGGCACGTGACGTGCTCCCCCGGGCCGACCTCCACCGTGCCACCCGTGGCGAGCTCCTCGTCCGAGCCCTCCGCCCGGCAGCTCCACGGGCCCGCGGTGTACCCCTCGGGGCCCGCCTCGCCCAGCTCGTAGTCGCCGGGGACGACCGCCGCCCCGGTCACCGCGGGGCCTCCCCCGGGACCGCTGACCGTCCCGCCGTCCCCGGCCGCCGTCAGCGTCCAGTCGCCGGGCCCGGCCGTGCCGCCGCCGGTGTTGTCCACCTCCTTGACCAGAGTCAGCCGGGTGTCGCAGGTGAACGCGTTGTACACGGTGTAGCGGTTGTGCTCCGCGGACAGGGCGAACCCGAAGTCCTCCCGGTACCCGTCCTCACGGGTGCCCTCCGCCCCGGGTCCGAGGCCGTCGAAGGGGCTCTCCTCCCCCGCGGGCCGGGCCTCGGCCAGCACCAGGGAGCACTGCTCCGGCGCCGTCATGACCTCCTGTCCCGCCACCGTTCCGCCGGCCGGGTACCCGCCCCGGGCCTCGCCCCAGGGCTGCGGGGTGAGGGCCTCGCCGTCGGCCAGGCTCAGGGCGGACCCGAACCCGTCGGGCTGCTCCCCCTCCGGGTAGACGAGCCCGTCGATCCACCAGGACTTGTCAACGGTGAGGTCGGCCGGCGGGTCCGGCGCCTTCTGGTTGTAGACGGTGCAGTTCACCGGGGCCGCGGCGGGCACGGACACCGCGAAGGCGGGGTCGTCGCCCGGCCGGGACTCGACGTCGAGGGGCTCGCCCCCGCCCTCCCCGGTCAGCTCCACGCAGCGCGCGGTCTCGCCGTCCTGGGGCACCAGCCGGTACCCGTCCCGCTGCCGCTCGGTGATCTCGACGACCGCCGACTCCGCGCCGTGCGGGTAGGCCAGGGCGAAGTTGACCGTCCCGGTCCCGTCGTCCCCGGTGGTCGCCGAGGCCGGGTCGACGGCGGCCCCCTCCGTCCCGGTCCCGGCGTCGAAGGTCCAGCCCGGGCCGGCCGGCACCGCGCCGCTGAGATCGCCCTCCCCGTTCCCCTCGGGGACGATCATCTTGGTCACCGACAGGCTGCCGGAGCACATCTGCCCGACCATCTCGCGGATGGCCTCGCCGACGGCCCCGAAGTCGCCGGTGTGCAGGTAGTCGGCCTCCAGCATGTTCGACCCGTCGAACTCCACGGGCCCGGTGACCGCCCTCAGGTTCAGTTCGGTCTCCGTGTCGATACCGTCGCCGACCCCGGCGACGACCAGCCTGGAGCCCTTCTCCTTGAGCAGGTTCGCGGAGAAGACCGCCTCCTCCGTCTCCCGGAAGCGGGTGAAGTCCCCCGGCCCCTGCTCGTTCCGGTAGAAGGTGGGGGCGCCGTCGGTGATCATCAGCACGAGGTCGTAGTGCGCCCCGGCGCCCGCCACCGTGTCGAGGGCGACGTCCCAGTTCGTCCCGCCCTCGGCCGCCCAGTCCCGGTACAGGGCCTTGAAGGCGTCGGCCTGCTCGGGGGTGGTGACGGGCACCGGGCCGGGGTGGTTCTCCCCCCGCTCCGCCGGGGAGGAGCTGGAGAAGGAGAAGAGGGCCATCTGGGACGGGGTCCCCACGAGGGAGTCCGTGATGGTGTCGGCGGCCTGTTTCAGCTCGGGGAGCTCGTCCTCCACCGAGCCGGACGTGTCCAGCAGCAGCGCGACGTCCAGCCCGCACCGCTGCGGGAGGGGGACGTTGTCGCGCGAGACCTGCCAGTACCCGCCGGAGGCGGCCCGGTCCGCGCGGCCGCCCTGGGCCATGAACTCCGCGCCGGAGGTGTAGGTCCCGCCGGGTTCGAGGGGCGGTGTCCTGAACACGTAGGGGTCCGCCTGCGAGGCTTCGCCGGTGCCCTCCCCGGTGTGCAGCGCGGGGTTGGAGAACCACCCGTCGGGAACCCGGACCTCCTTGATCCAGAACCGGGTGGTGCCGTCGGTGCCGGGGACGGTGAAGGTGCAGGCGCCGCCGGTGGAGGTGCACTCGGCCACCGGCGCCGCGTCGTCGGCGTTCTCGAACAGCCCGAGGACCACGCCGTCCAGCGCGCCGGGCGTGTCCCCGGCGCGGACCCCGCCGACCTTCACCACGACCTCGGAGCCGGTCGGGCCGGGCTGGGCCGAGGCGCCTCCGGACGTGACCGCGACCATCGAGAAGGCGCCGATCAGCGCGATGGCCGCGGACAGCGGCCCGCGTCCCGGTCCGGACCGTCGCGCACCCCTGGGGAACACGGACATAGCTCACCCTCCGCAGTTAATTACTACTTAGAGTAATCAAGCAGGGGATGGACGACGGGATGATCCTCCTCGCGTGTCACCCGTGTCCCGGATACCGGGGTCTCACCCCAAAGGCACCAGGAACAGCCGATCGTCCTCTTCGGCCGGGTCGCCCCGGCCGTCCCGGTTGCTGGTGGACAGCCACAGGGCGTCGCCCTCGGAGGTGACCACGACCGTGCGCAGCCGCCCGTACTCCCCGGTGAAGTGCGCCGTCGGCTCCCCGACACCGCCGTCCCCGGTGAGCGGGACCTCCCACAGCCGGGCGCCGCGCAGCGAGGCCACCCACAGGGAGCCGCCCGCTACCGCGGCCCCGCTCGGCGAGGCCTCGTCGGTGGTCCAGGTGACCAACGGGTCGACGAACCCGTCGCCGCCGCCCTCGCCCTCCACCTCGGGCCAGCCGTAGTTGCCGCCCGGCTCGATGAGGTTGACCTCGTCCCACTCGTTCTGTCCGAACTCCGTGGCGTACAGCCGCCCCTCCTCGTCCCAGGCCAGGCCCTGCACGTTGCGGTGGCCGTAGCTGTAGGCCGCGTTGCCGAAGGGGTTGTCCCCGGCGGGCTCGCCCTCGGTGGTGATCCGCAGGATCTTGCCGCCCAGGGAGTCCCTGTCCTGGGACAGCGACGGGTCCCCGGCGTCGCCGGTGCCGGCGTACAGGAAGCCGTCGGGGCCGAACGCGATCCGGCCGCCGTTGTGGTTGCCCGCCGCGGGGATGCCGTCGAGCAGGGTCTCCTGACCGGTCAGGCCCTCCTGCGGGTCGTACTCCAGGCGTGCGATCCGGTTGTCGGAGGAGGAGGTGAAGTAGACGTACACGTAGGGCTCGTTGGGGAAGGCGGGGTCGACGGCCAGCCCCAGCAGCCCGCCCTCGCCGCCGGGGGACACGCCCTCCACCGAGCCCACCGTCGCGGCGGTGCCGTCCTCGGCCACCCGGACCACCTCGCCGGAGTCCCGCTCGGCGACCAGGACCGAGCCGTCCGGCAGCACGGCCGCCCCCCAGGGGACCTCCAGACCGGTGGCGTGGACCCGGGGCTCCCCCACGGCCGCCCCGGCCGTGCCCGGGGCGCCCCCGGTCCCCGGGTCCGCGCCGCCCGCCGTGTCACCGGACGTGCCGCCGGCCCCGCAGGCGGCCGTCAGGGCCGCCGCCGCGGCGGCGGCCGCGGCCCGCCCCGCCGCTCCTGTGCGCACTGTGGATCTCATGCCCGCCCCTTACCCGCCGACGCGCCCCCGACCCGCCCGGGCCCATGTGTGAACCCGGGGATTCGGGTCAGGGGAATGCACACGACCCGAGGGAGGGGCACGATGGGCAGGAGAGAGGGCTCCCCTCCGCGACACCCGTGGCTCAGGGGCGCGGTGCGCGGAGCGGTGGGATCCATGGCCATGACCGGGATGCGGCAGGCGACCGTGGGGCTGGGGTTCGTCGAGCGCACACCGCCCGACGAGATCCTGCGGCAGGGCGTTCCGCCGCTGCTGGAGGCCTTCCCCGAGAACAGGAGGACCGCGGTCATCGAGCTGGCCCACTGGACGTACGGGGCGACCGCGGGCACCGTGTTCGCGCTCCTCCCGAGGGGGCTGCGCGCATCGCGCCTCACCGGCCCCGTCTACGGCGTCCTCGCCTGGGGGCTCTTCGAGGTGCTCCTGGCCCCGGCGCTCGGCCTGGGGCACGCGCGGAGGGAACGCCCCGGGGAGCGGTGGGCACTGCTCGCCGACCACGTGTTCTTCGGCTTCGTCGTGGGGGCTCCCCCCGAGACCAGCGTGGCCGGCGGCCGGGAACCGGAGGAGGACGACCCCGAGGACGGTGGCGGGCGCGCCTGAGGCGTCGGCCGCCCCGGGCGCCGGATCGGCACCGGCCGGGGCCGCAGGCCGGGGCTACCCCGCCTGGGCCTTCTGCAGCCGGACGTAGGCCAGCTGGAGCCAGTCGGAGACCGCCACGGCGCTGAACACCGCGCCCGCGCTCCGGGTGAGCCCCGGCGCCAGGACCAGCCCGAAGGCGTACCCCGTGGCGATCCACTGCGCGGTGCAGAACGGGCAGGTGATCAGCTCGCCGGCGGCCTTGCGCCCGCCCTCTCCCCGCACCTCCTCGGAGAGCTCCGCCGGCGCCGAGGCCCCGCGGAAGCGGGTGAAGAACGCCCGCAGCGGGCTGGTGACCGGGTCCTTGGCCAGCAGCCGGGAGACCTTGTGGGTGGTCAGCCCCATGAGCGCGAGGTCCCACGGCCCCACCCGGGCGTCGCCCCGGCGCCCCGCCAGCTTCACCGCCACCAGGCCCGCGCCCACGGAGGCCGCGTAGACCGCCATCGCCGCCGCGTAGCCGCCCAGGGGCTGGTCGCTGCCGTCCCGGTAGATCTCCGCCTCCCGGCGCACCGCCTCCTTGGCCCCCTGCACCGGGTCGGTGGCGTCACTGTTCATGGTCGGCACTCCTCTCCCCTTCACCCTCCCCCGTGCCCGGCCCCCTGCGGTCGGCCCAGGCGTGCAGGGCGTCCGTGTTGTCCGCGTACTCCAGGTTCATGGCGGCCTCGATCAGGGCGAGGTGGGTGAAGCTCTGGGGGAAGTTGCCCAGCATGGAGCCGTCGGACGCCATCTCCTCGGCCTGGAGGCCGAGGGGGCCCGCCCGGCCGCACAGCTCCTCGAACCGCCGGCGCGCCTCCTCCTCCCGCCCGGCGAGCGCCAGGGCCGACACCATGTCGTAGGAGCACAGGAGGAAGGCCCCCTCCGGGGACTCCAGCCCGTCGTCGGTCTCGGCCGGGTCGTAGCGGTGGACGAGGAACCCCGCCTCCCCCAGCTCCTCGTCGACGCGCGCCAGCGTGCCCAGAACGCGGGGGTCGTCCCCCTCCAGGAAGCCCAGCAGCGGCAGCCGCAGCAGGGAGCCGTCCACACGGGAGGACCCGTAGTAGCGGATGAACGATCCGGTCTCCGGGTCGTACCCGCGCCGGAGGACCTCGGCCCGGATCGCGTCGCGCTCGGCGGCCCAGCGCTCCTCGGGGACCTCGTCCTCACGGCCGGTGAGCCGGGCCAGCCTGATCGCGCGGTCCAGGCAGACCCAGGCGTAGACCTTGGAGTTGGTCCAGTGCCGCCGCTCTCCGCGGACCTCCCAGATCCCCTCGTCCGGCTCCCGCCACACGTCGGCCGCCACGGTCGCCACGGACACCAGGCGGGCGAAGTCCTCCTCGCTCAGGCGCCCGGTGACCTGGTGGTAGTACAGGGCGGCGTCGAGGATGTGGCCGTAGACGTCGAGCTGGTGCTGGCCGTGGGCGTCGTTGCCCACCCGCACCGGGCGCGATCCCAGGTGGCCGGAGAGGTGGGTGAGCTCCTCCTCCTTCGGCGGCGGTGTACCCCGGACGGTCTGGACGGGCTGGATCCAGCCCCGGGGCTCACCGCACGCGCTCAGCAGGAAGCGCAGGTACTGCTCCGCCTCCTCGATGTGGCCCAGCCGCATGAAGGTCAGGACCACCAGGGGGGCGTCGCGGTGCCAGACGTAGCGGTAGTCCCAGTTGCGCTCCCCGCCCGGCCACTCCGGCAGGGAGGTGGTGGGCGCCGAGATCAGCGCCCCCGTCTCCTCGTGGAGCAGCCCCCGCAGCACGAGCAGGCTCCGGTCGACGTGCTCGGCCCCGACCCCCCGGTAGTCGCTGCGCCCCGCCCACGCCCGCCAGGCGGCGAGGGTCTCCTCCAGCAGGGCCCGACCCTCCTCCTCGCCCACCGCCCGTTCCCCGTGCAGGTAGTCCAGGCACATCAGGGCGCGCTCCCCGGCGGAGAGCTCGGCACGCCATTCGACGTCGCCGTCCTCGCCCACGCGCAGGGCGGGACCGCCGGAGAGCAGCAGCCCCGACGACGTCTCCGCCAGGTGCTCCCCCCGCTGCTCCCACGCCGGGCTCCCGCGGCCGAAGTCCGGCCGGACGGACAGGCGCGAGCGCACCGCGGCGGCGCCCGAGCGGCACTCCACCATGCGCAGCAGCAGCCCCTCCCGGAACAGGTCCGCCCCCTTCCCGTTCCGCCGCAGGGCGAGCAGGTCGAGGACGGCCACCTCCGTGTCCTCACCCCGCCAGACGCTCTCCAGTACGAGGCTGTCGTCCAGGTAGGAGCGCTCCGCCGGGCGCGCGTCCGCCACCTCCATGGTCCAGCGGCCGCCGCGCTCCGGGTCGAGGAGGCCGGCCAGGAACGCCGGCCCGTCGAAGGCCGGAGCGCACATCCACACCACCGCCCCGTCCGCTCCGACGAGGGCCGCGGTGTGGCAGTCGGAGAGGAAGGCGTGGTCACCGATGTCCGTGGTCATCCGGTTCATGGGCGTCTCCGCGACGGTCGATTGCGCCGTTCCGATCCGACTGCCCCGGAAGCCCGGAATGAAACCGCAGGTGGGGCCGGACGGGCGGGGACATGAAACGCGCGGCGCCGGGTAGTGGCCACCGGCGCGAACGACCGGGTGACTCGGAGGAGGGACCGGGGTGGAGAAGAGGACCGGGGTGGACAGGACACCGGGGGACCGAGGGGTGGCGGTGGTCAGCGGGGCCTCCGCGGGCGTGGGCCGGGCCACCGCCCGGGAGTTCGCCCTGCGGGGGTACTCCGTGGCCCTGCTGGCGCGGGGACGGGCCGGACTGGAGGCCGCCCGGCGGGAGGCCGAGGCCCTGGGGGCGCCCGCCCTCGCCGTGGAGGTGGACGTGAGCGACCCCGCCGCCGTGGACGGCGCGGCGGCTCGGGCCGAGGAGGAGCTGGGGCCGGTCGACGTGTGGGTCAACTCGGCGTTCGCCTCGGTCATCGCCCCGTTCACCCGGACCGGGCCCGAGGAGTACGCGCGGGCCACGGACGTCTGCTACCACGGCTACGTGAACGGCACCCGGGCCGCCCTGGCCCGGATGCTCCCCCGGGACCGGGGGGTGATCGTGCAGGTGGGGTCGGCGCTGGCCTACCGCGGCATCCCCTACCAGGCGGCCTACTGCGGCGCCAAGCACGCGGTGCGCGGGTTCACCGACTCCGTGCGCGCCGAACTGCTCCGCGACGGTTCGCGGGTGCGGTTCACCGAGGTGCACCTGCCCGCGGTCAACACCCCCCAGTTCTCCTGGGTGCGTTCCCGCATGGGCGCCCGGACCCGCCCGGTGCCCCCGGTCTACCAGCCGGAGGTGGCGGCCCGGGCCATCGTGTGGGCGGCCGAGCACCCCCGCAGGAGGCGGTACCTGGTGGCGCCCTCGACGGTGGCCACCGTGCTGGGGCAGCGGTTCGCGCCCCGGCTGCTGGACCTCTACCTGGCCCGCACCGGCTACGAGGGCCAGGTGCGCGACGCCGCCCCGCCGGAGCGGGACAACCTGTTCGCCCCCCTGGACACCGAGCACGACCACGGGGCCCACGGGGAGTTCGACGACGAGGCCCGCGAGGTCAGCCTGCTCCAGGAGGCGAGCCAGCGCCGCGGCGCCCTGGCGGTCGCGGGCCTGGCGGGTTTCGCCGCGGGGGCGGGGGTCTACGGCCTCGTCCGGGCCGCCAGGTCCTGACCGGGGCCGGCGGCACGGCCACAGGAGCCGAACACGAGGAGGGGACATGGCCGAGCACGACGAACGCGCCGACGCCGTCTGGGACGCGTTCCACGCGGCGGTGAACATGACCGGCGAGGAGCTGCGGGAGTGGCTGCTCACCGACGCCTCGGGCGAGGAGGCCTTCGAGCGGGCCGAACCCGACCTGGGGGTGTCGCCGAGGGGCGAGGAGGTGGTGGCCGTGCTCCGCAAGCGGCGCACGGACCTCACCGGCGCGGACATCGACCTCATGGAGCGGGTCACGGACCACGTGCGCCGGCTCCTGGCCGAGCCCCGCCGCGAGGACCCCGCCTGGCGGCGGTCCCTGATGTCGGTGGGGCACGACCCGCTGCGCCCGGACTCGGCCCGGCCCGACGAGGAGGACCTCACGGGCTGACCAGCCCGGGACGGGCGGATCCCGCGGAGCCGACGCGCCCGTCCTCAGGCCGTCGGACCCGCGCCGTCCCTCCTGAGGGGGACCCAGCGCCGGGCGCCCACGGAGGGTTGCAGTTTCGCCTTCGGCAGGTCGACCGGGGAGCGGGGCTTGAGCTTCTCCACCGGGATCTCCGCGCGGCCGCCCAGGGCCACCCCCCACTGGTGGGCGTCCGGCCGGAGCCCCCGCCCGCGCGCGGCCTCCGCGAAGCGGCGGAGGACCTGGTCGACCACGCTGGGCGGCAGGCCGGGCAGCGGTTCCAGCGGTTCCCCGGGGCGCACCCTGCTCTGACGGCTCAGGATGCGGCCCACCAGGAGCGCCAGCTTGTAGCGGTCCGTGTCCAGGTCGGCCCCGGTCGCGGGCTGCTCGGGATCGTTCCAGTCCGGGGTGTCCGCCTGGGGCAGGACGGGCCTGTGCCCGGCGCTGCGCGCACCGTCGCAGTCGATCATGAACACCTCGGCCGTCCCGCCGTCGGCGGCCCACAACAGGTTGCTCATGGACACGTCGCCGACCACGATCCGCCGCGAGTGCAGCAACTGGAACAGGGACACGAACCGGCGCGCCAACTCCCATCGGCCCTCGATCCCGGGCGGCCGGATGTCGCCCCACAGCGGCTTGGGCTCGAAGATCAGGTACTGGAGCTCGCGCGGCTGCGCTCGGCCGTTCGCGATCCGGCCGAAGAACCGTTGCGGGATCTCCTGCATGAGGAAACCGGTCAGGTACCCGCTGGAGACCACCCGGGCCAGCGGCCAGCCGGTCATGGCGTGCAGTCGGTCCCGCTCGGTGTCGGTGAGCAGGTAGGGCAGCCTGACCAGGCGTTCCAGAGCCACGGGGTCGGCACCGGAGAGTGTGTACTCCTTGTACACGGCCCCGGCGTACGGGCCGCCGTCCACCCGGTTCACCTTGCCCTGGCCGCCCTTGCCCAGTTCGTCCCCAAGGACGAGGGCCGCCTTGTCGACGTCCTTGCCGTCCAGCAGTGTCATGAACGACACGGTCACGTCCTCCAGACGCAGACCGCGGTGCGGTCGTCGTTGTACGACTTGGCCTGGAAGTCCAACTGCCAACCGAACTCCATCCGGCCCGGGATCCGGCCGGACCCCCACCAGTCAGCGAGCCTGCCCGCGACAGCGGGAGCGCTCATCGGTCCGGACAGTCCGTCGGTGCACAGCAGGAGCACGTCGCCGGGCTCCAGGGCGCCCTCGTCCATGGCCACCGCACCGACCCGGTCGGGCAGCGCGTCGGTCCGGGTGTCGAGGATGAGCCCGCCGTCATCCGGTTCCACGTTGAGCGGTCGCCATGCGCCGGCCTCCAGCCGGAACACGGGGCTGTCCCCCACCGACATCGTCAGGTACCGCGCCTTCCTCCCTTCCTCGGGAAGCCGGATCAGGACGGCGGTGAAAGTGGTGGAGAGCTCGTCCGGGGAGAAGTGCTCCTTCTCCGCCAAGTCGATCATGCCCCGGGCGACGACGCCGGCCATGCGATTGCCCCACGCCTGCACGTCCTCCCACTCACCTGTGATGGCCTCATCGATGTTCTGGGCCACCGCGGCGGGAAGCACACGGCAGACATAGGCGGCTCCCCGGTGCGACCGGCTCCGGGAGCCGACCCCGTCGGCCACGCAGGCAAAGACGAGTCTGTGCCCTGAGTGCTCGAACTCGTACAGCCCGAAGGCGTCCTGGCGGGTCTTGCCCTCGAAGCGGTGCTTGTCGCCGCGCAGGGAGGCGGCCCGCAGGTGCAGTCCCTCGTAGTCGGCCTCGTCGATGACGGTGTCCGGGGCCGCCCATTCCTGCCCCGGGAGTTCCCGGGCATGGTAGGAGGAGTGGACGGGCCTGGTCAGCACCGGCGGGGGCACGAAACCCGATGATCCGGGAACCGCCTCCGGCGCGGACTCGGGGGCCGCCCCGGGCACAGCCGTCGCCTCGGCCGCCTCCGGCTCAGGGGGATCGGCCTGCCGCTCCTGGCCGGGCACAGTGGCCGCTTTCTCCACCGGCTCCACCGGAACGTCCTCGACCGGCTCCCGCACGGGTTCTTTCGGGACCGGCTCCGGAGCGGGCGCGGCAGGTGCGGTGACCGTCTCCGCCGACGGTGTCTCCACTGCCGCTTCCGGGGAGAGTGCGGCAGCGAACACCTCTTTCTGCGTGGGTGTCGAGACGATCGGCTCCTTCTCGGCCGAAGCCGACTCCGTGGGCGGCCCGCCGTCCTCCTGCTCCCGGTCCACCGGGGCACGGGAAGAAGCGATCATCAGTTCCTGCTCCGCACGGCTCAGCGTCACCGTGGTCTCCGCATCCGACCCGGCCGAGGCCTCATAGGAGGCCTGCGTCACAGCCGACTCCTCCAGGGGCTCCGCAGAGCGACGGGAGGGCAGGAGCGACCCGTTCACCGGTATCACCGATCGCTCCCCGGCCCCCGGGACCCGAGCGGCCCGGCCGCGCTCCTCCTCTCCGTTGCTCCCTCCCCGGGCACCCCGCTGTTCCAGCCACTCCTGGATCCTGCTCTTCGCACGCGCCGCCTTGTCGACGCCGTCCATGAACCACTCCTCTCCACGCATCGGAATCAGATCTGGTCGGCCGGCAGGGTGGTGTAGCCGGGAACGTCGTCGGGGATGTCCAGGCTCATCGCGCCGTCCTGAGCCGCGGAGGAACGAGTGGCCGAGTTGACGATGGAGTTGGTCAGGGACCGAGCGAACTCCTGAAGGGCCTGCGACGGGCCGAGGGTACCGTCGGCCATGAACGCCCTGACCGTGGCCACCTGCTGGATCACCCGGTGGTCCGCCGCCCCGAAACCGAACGCCAGGATGTTGGGCCGCGGCCCCCAGCCCGGATCGGTGAGCTTCTTGTAGGCGATGTCCCAGTCACCGTCCCCCGGGTACCCGTCGGAGAGGAAGAAGACCGCCGGACGGTACACCCGGTGCCCTTCGGCCTTGAGGCGATCCACGTCCTGGGTGATGGTCTCCCGCAGCAGCGCGAACGCCTCGCCGTAGGAGGTGCCGCCGTTCGCCTCCAGTCGGGGCACGGACTCCAGGTCGCTCAGGTCGGACAGCGGCAGCAAGACCTGCGCCTCGTGGTTGAAGGCGACGATCGCGAAGTGGACCTTGTCCGACACCACGGGGTTGGCGCCGATCGTGGCGTGCAGGTCGGGCAGGGCGCTGTTGATGGCCTGGATCGGCTCGCCGTCCATGGACGTCGACTCGTCGCACACCAGGTAGAAGGGCAGGATCTGCTGGCTCACGGTGGGTTCTCCTCGGGTCCGGTTCGTGCGTGCGGTCAGTCGGTCGGCTCGGAGGCCGCGAACAGGTAGATCTCGATCCGCAGCCAGCCCGGGCTGCCCCCGAGACTGTGGAAGGTGCGGGTGACGGCGTCGTCGAAGACGCCTGGATGGACCTGTGGCAGAAGGTCGTTGACGTCGGAGGCGAACCGCTCCCCCTCCGCGGCGCCGCCGTTGGCGCCGAAGGTGAGGACCATGCCCGCTTCCCGGTCGACGACGTCGTGTTCGGCGAGCGCTTCGCGTAGTTCCTCCACGACCTCCTCGTCCCCGGCCGCGGCACCCGCCGGGGAGACCCCGTGGAGTTCGACCACGACGGGATCGAGGTCCAGGCCGTGGGGAACGGGTTCGGCCGTCTCCTCCGCAAGGGGTTCGGGCTCGGGTTCGACCGGAGGGCGGGAGTCCATGCCCAGTGTGATGATGAGGAAGGCCAGGAGCAGGTCGGCGAAGAGCCATCCGGCAATGGCGACGGCCGGGGTGGAGAGGTGGCCGTCCTTCACCGTGTCACCAGCTCACGGGAGTCGGCCTCCTCCTCGGGGTCGTCCCGATCCTCCGGTTCCTCACCGTCGTACGCCGGCTCCCCGTCTCGTTCCCCCGGTTCCTCGGCCCGGCTCTCCAGCACCTCGCACAGGGCGTCGATGCTCTCCCTGAGCAGCTCGACCTGCGCGGGCAACTCGCCGACGGTCTCGACGGCCTGGCCGGCGAGATCGCCGGCCGTCTCGTTACGGTGAGCGATACCCGCGGTGATCTCACGCCATTCGTCGAGGGAGGCGCGCAGGTCGGTCTCGCCCTCCGCCAGTGCCCGGCCGATCACCCCGGCGGAGTCGACGACCGAGGCGGTGAGGCGCTCCTGCCCGTCGGCGACCGCCCGATGGACCTGTCCGGTCAGCTCTCCGACCAGACCGGTCAGCTCCTCCCGGGTTCGGGTGCGTTCCTCCTCCGCGGTGCGCACCAGGGCCTCGGAAGCTCCTGCGACACGGTCGATCGCTTCGGCCACCTCGCCGAGCCTGCCGTACAGGTCACGGACCACGTCCAGCCCCTCCCGCACGGCGGAACCGACGCCGTTGCTGCCCTCGCGCAGTTCCGTGACGGTCTCCTGAGCAGCGCGCATGCTCTTGCGGGTCTCGGCCAGAGCGGCACGCACGTCCTCTTGGGCACGCTCGGCGATCTGGCCGACCTTGCGCAGTTTCGTGACGCTCGCGCCGAGTTCATCAGCGATCCGTGCGGGATGGCCGATCCGGACGGGGGCGAGGGCGAACCGGGCCGCCGCCAGCGCGGAGGTCAAACGCCGGGTGAGTTCGGCCCGCTCCTGCTCGTCCCTGGCCTCGGTGCGGCGGCGCTGCACGTTCTGAGCCAGGACGGCAGCGATGAGCACCACGATCCCGGTCAGCGTGTAGTAGGCGACCTGGTCGAAGGCGAGCCAGCCGGGTAGCGTCCCGTTGAAACCGTTCTGCCAACGCTCCAGGAAGGACAGCCCTTCCAGGGCCGGGTCCGCATGGGACCGGCCGTGGGCGCCGGCGGCCGCGGCGAGCCCCGCCCAGGTGATGAGCACCGGGAGGAAGACCAGGCCGCTGGGGAGTGCGTCGAGGACCTTGCGCGTGGTGTCCTCGGCCGGGGCCGGGGCGATCGACTCCGGGGGGAAGGAGGCGCCCAGGTCGACCTCGGACCAGATCTCCAGCCTGGACCGGGAGTCCAGGTCGTCGGCCAGGGCCGAGAGGTGGGCGGCCCGGCCGGAGAGTCTTTCTTCTGCGGCGAGGGAGCGCAGTTCCTCGACCAGCGCGGATTCGTCTCCGAATGCGATTTCGGTCTTCACCGGCGTCTACGCATCTCTTTCCGTGAACGGCCGGGCCAGGGCATGACGGAAGTCCCGGCGACCGACCGGAGGGGACAGGAAGGGGTCTCGGGGGCTTACCGCCCTGGATTCACGTGGATTCTAACGGCGAAAGCCTTGCGGCGAAGGGGACGTCGAGATTTTCTGAACCGAGTACCACTTTAAAGTGAATCAGGTGGCCTCAAGCTCGCATTCACCGACAGAAAATAACAACAAAAGGGAGATAACGAACTCCTTTGTGACCGAAAGAGGACAAGAGGTCAACCGATAAGCCATCGCAAGCCCCTGAGGAATGCAAGGATTCAATCGGTGACGCCGGGTCCCGCCCTCAGAAGCGGAAGCCGAAGAGCCCGCCGTGCTCGGAGTCGTTCAACCGGGGCTCGACCACATACGGATCAGCGTCGAATCCGAGCCGCTCCGCCTTGGCCAGGTCGTCGGAGTTCATCGTCACGATGTACTGCATGCCCTCCTCCCGGGTGACCTGTACGGCCAGCTCCAGGGCCCGGGCCACCTGCCGCTCGTCCACACCGTCGTAGAGCTTGCTGTCGTGCACCAGGAAGTCGGGACCGCGCCCGGCCCGGTGGGCGACCACCGCCCAGGTGAGGTCGAAGCAGAACACCTTCATGTTGGAGATACCGGTGCTGTCGTCGGCTTCGAGCTTGAGCTCGATGTCCAAGTGGCTCCGCTTCGCCTGGAAGGCCAGGTAGGGGGCACGGGCGTCGCCGTACAGGTACTCGGCGAACCGGTTGAACAGCAGGCTCGCCTGCTGTTCCTGTTCCCGCCGGTCGTCGATATCCCGCTGGACCTCCTCCTCCAGGGCGGCCTTCTCCTGGTCGATCTGCCTCCGGCTCTGCTCCAGGGTTCGCGCGGCGTCGAGCCTGCGCCGGAGGTACTCCCTCTGCGCCTCCTCCTTGGCGAGCGCCCCCTGCATGACGGTCAGCGTGTCCAGGGCCCCGCCCTCGTTGAGGGTCCGCAGCAGCGCTGCCTGCCGCTCGCCGAGCTCCCCGCGCTCGCGCTCGCTCGCCGCGAGCCTCTCCCGCAGGACGGCCGCCTCCTCGTCCAGGTACTGTCTGCGGTTCCGCACGACCGCGCGGTGGAACTCCTCCACCTGGTCGAACCGGGCCCGGACCTGGTCGCCGAGCAGTACACCCAACTCCTCGTAGGCCCGTTCCAGGTAGTCGTGGCCGGGTTCACCGGACTCGCCGATCGAGCGCTCGATGTCGGCGAGGTTGCGCCGGTCGACGACGTCGGCCTCGCTCAGCTCGCGGATCCTGGAGTTCACCCGCTCCGCCTCGCGGCGGATCTCCTCGTACTCGGGGACGACCTGGAAGTCGGCGATCTGCTCCCGCAGGTCGGAGATGCGCCGATCGACGACGGTGAGCTGCCCGCGCAGGTCACCGGACTTGCCGACGATGTCCTTCCAGACCGGATCGTCGGTGGCCTGGCCGAGCTTCTTGCGGATCTGCTCCCGGTCGGCCAGCTCTCCGTACCGCGCGGCCAGCGACCAGTCCATCCCGAACAGGTGGCAGAGGTTGGCGGTGGCCAGGTGCCGGGAGGTCGGGGTGTTGGGCTTGAGCGCCTCGGCGAAGCCGTTCTTCTCGGTCCTGCGGAGGTAGAAGCCGAGGAGGAGCCTCCCGCTGAGCGCTTTGTCGGGTTCCCGGATTCCGAACAGCTCCCGTTCGAGGGCGCTCCGCCATTCCTTGACGGTGATCGTGCCGCCCCGCTGGATGAGTGCGTCCGGTTCATGGCCGAGGATGTCGGGATCGACGTGGACCTTCGCGTGGTTCTTGCCGGAACGGTGCACGCTGAGGCGTCCTCCCGGAGCGGAGGGCCAGTCCATGACGAGCTCGAACGTCGTCTCCTTGTTCTCCCGGCGGGTGACCAGAGGTGTCTTCTCGGCGCCCAGCAGGAAGTGGATCAACTCCACGGCGCTGGTCTTGCCCACGGCGTTGCGGCTCTGGTCGTCGGTGGAGGCGGCCGTCCGGTCGGCGACCAGGAGGTTGAGGCCGGGACGGAAAATGACCGCGCGAAAGCGGGAATCGTCGGCCTTCAGCTCACGCAGCACCAGGAGCCTCCCGGAAGACGAGCAGATCGTCGCGCAGCTCCACGGTTCCCAGCGCGTAGAGGACGTCGAGGGCGAGCACGAACCACCAGAACGGCACGGGGGCGTGGTGGTCGTTGTCGGCACGCCACTGCTGGAGTCTGCGCCAGGCCTGGGTGACGGTGAGCGTCTGGCGCTTGCTGGACAGGAGGATCTGGGCGCCCACGGTCAACAGCGCCCGCTGCGGCGCGATGCCCTTGGTCGGTGCGATCACGCGGCACCTCCTTCCAGAAGCTCGTCGGCGGTCCGCCAGTCCTTCGGCGGAATCCTGAAGATCTCGCACTCACCGAAGAAGTACATGAGCACGACGTTGGCCTCGACCTGATCCTTCAGATCCCTGGCCTCGTTGCCAAGGATGTACCACTGGAGTCGCGTCACCACGGCATCGGGGTCGTCGTGCGTCTCGGCGAGCTCCAGGTACTCCTGACGGAAGGCCGCGGCCACCTCGTCGCGTTCGACGGGGTCGGCCAGGCCGTTGTAGTAGTCCTGGACCAGCGGCACATGGCGCAGGCTCAGGAGGAGGAAGTCCTGCATCTCGTCGCTGAAGCGGTTGTACTCCAGCTTGCGGCTCGGCGGGACGGGGATGCTCCCGGGGAGGGGGCTGCGCTTGCGGCGTGTGGACAGATGCTCCAACAGCCGGGCCAGCTCTGCCATCTGGACACCGGTGACCATCGCCTTCAGTGGGAAGGGGCCGATGAGGTCCTCGATGTCCTCGTCCTCCAGTCCGCGGAGGACACGGAACATCCGGTCGAGACCGAAGTGCTCGAAGCGCAGTGCCGGGTGGGCGTTCTGGGCCGCCGACATCTCCCTGGTGACCTCGGGGCCCACTCCACGCAGGTTGTTGTGGACGAACACGAAGACGTCGAAGTCGCCCCCGCGGTTGGCGACGGCCTTGGCCAGGTCACCGCGGAACTTGCGGCGGACCTCGGCCTCGTTCGCCGTCTGCGGTCCGTAGCAGGCGTAGAGCTTTCGATCGCTGATGGTCAGACCGTCGGCCCCCAGATCACCCCGGACTGTGCGGACCGGGAAGAAGCCCGGGTCGCCGAGCTGCATGAGGCGGTGGAAGAAGTCCTCGAACGCCTCACCGTGCAGGTTCCTGATGGTGTCGCCGAGCATCGTGCGCGCGCAATGGCGTTGCCAGGGCTCCATGCGTGCAACTTTCGTTTTTTGCCGTCCGTTGTCCTGATACCGCGTTCCGTACTTATCACTCGGAAGCCTTGCCCCACAGGGCTTTGGCCGTTTGCGGCCGCACCGGCCCCGTTCCGATATGGCCTTTCGGGAGTGGCATGTACGGGTCAGCCGACCAATCCGACCAGGTGGCGCACGAAGGCTTCGACGATGGCGGCCGGGCGCCAGAAAGCGGTGGTCCGGCCGGGGCGGCAGCGAGATTCTCCGCAGCCGGGACGGGCGGGGTTTTCCACAGGCTGTGGACGGGCGGGTCACAGGCCCCAGAGGCAGACGGCGGTGCGGTCGTCGTCGTGGCCGTCCGCGCGGAAGTCCAGCTGCCAGGCGAACTCCATGCGTCCCGGGACCCGGCCCGAGCCCCACTGGGCGGCCAGCCGTTCGGCGGTCTCGGCGTCGGCCATCGGGCCGGACAGCCCGGAGCCGCACAGCAGGAGCGCCTCCCCCGGAGCGATGCGGTGGCCGTTGACGTGGATCCCGTCCGGGTCGGCGGGCAGGGTGGCCGGCAGCGGCTCCCACTCGCCGCCGCGCAGCAGGCGGGCGGAGGCGACGTCGGTCCCGAACAGCAGGCAGTCGGTGGTCTCCCCCTCGGGCGACAGGCGCAGCAGCGCCGCCGTCAAGGCGCCCGTGGGCCCGTACTCCAGTGCGCGGCCCAGGAGCCGCGCGCACAGCTTCCGGAAGTGCTCGGGGTCGCGCAGCGGCGCGGCGAGCCCGGCGATCTCGGCCGCCGCACCGCGCCACAGCAGCCGGCGGACCCGGTCGGCGTCCCTGACCGAAGGGAACGCGCAGGCCGTGACGGCCAGGACGAACGGCTCCCCCGCGTGCTCCAGGGGGTACAGCCCGAAGGACTCCTGCCGGGGCAGGCCCCGCGCGCGGTTGCGGTCGCCGCGCAGGGACACCGCGCGCAGCGCCAGCCCGGGGTGGTCGGCCTCGTCGATGACCGTGTCCGGCACGGGGCGGGGCGGCAGCCCCACCGCCAGGCCGGGCAGGCCGGTGTCGCGCGCGGCGGCCTCGGCCTCCACGCCCAGCAGGTCGCCGCCGATCTCGCCCACCGTGGGCAGGCCCAGCTCGTCCCGGAGCAGGACGGTCGTCTTCGTCGCGTCCGGCGAACGCTCGGCCAGCAGCGATCGGCTGGCTCCGCTGACGGTGTCGCCGCCGTCGTCCAGGAGGTCGTTGACCTCCTCCGGCCCGTCGCCGTCCCCCGCCAGCAGATCACCCGTGTGCGTTCCGTCCACCAGGTCCCTTCCCCCCCTCGGTCGCGCCCACGTGTGGGACTCCCGGCGGCGGCCCGGGGTTCCCGGCCCCGGTGACCGGTTCAGGACGGAAGTCGGCGGGCCAGCAGCAGCACCAGGGCACCGGCCGCGGTGAGCAGGACCCCGCCGTGCACGAGGACGGCGGCGCGGGGGCCGGTGTCGGGCAGCCGGTCGGGCCTCCCGAACAGGCCGCCGCTCCGGCGGACGAGGGACGGGGACGCCCCGTCGGCGAGTGGGGACACCCCGCCGGCGAGTGAGGACGCCCCGCCCGCGAGTGAGGACGACTCCGCGGCGATGATCGCCGCGGCCGCCTCCTCGGAGCGGTCGACCAGGTCCTGCGGGGTGATCCCGAGCATGCCCGCCAGCTCGTCGACGGAGCGCCGGGACAGTCCGCGCACCCCGTCGACGCCCAGGTGCTCGGCGAGGTCGAACACGGAGACGCCCAACCGGTCGGCGAGGTCGACGAAGGCGAGCCGGGCCGCCTGCCCGGCCGCGGCCTCCAGGTCGGGCCACTGTGCCAGGGGCGCGCCCCGGCAGGGGCCGGTCCGCTCGACGGGGAAGCGCTGCCACTCCCGCGAACCCTGGTGTGCCCCGCCGTTCCCGAGGCACTCCGGTGACGGTGAGGCGGAGGGCGCCGGGTCGGCGGGGGCCTCTTCCCCGGCGGGCTCCCCGGGGGTCCCGGCGTGCCCCTCCCCGGGCGCCCCACCGTGTTCCCCGTGCGGCGACGCCTCGGGCGCACCGCCGTCCCCGGCGGTCCCCGGAGCCTCCGGTGCGCCGGGCGGGCCGACGGGCCCGGGGACGGCCGAGGGCTCTGACCGCCCGTCGGTCCCGGGCGCCTCCGGAGTCTCAGCGGCACCGGACCGGTCGACCGGCTCGGGGACGGCCGAGGAGTCCGTCCCCCCGCCGGTCCCGGGTACCCCGGCGCCCCCGGTGGCCCCGGGCGTCCCCGCCGCGCCGGGCGGATCGGCGGACCGGCCGGGCTCGGGCGCGCCCTCGGGCCCCGCCCACTCGGCGGCCTCCGCCGCCCCGGACGGGCCGGCGGCCTCCCCGCCCCTCGCCTGCGCGGTGACGTCGCAGAAGACGGTCCCCTCCCCCGGGGCCAGGTGGAACACGCCGTCGTCGCCGGGGAACACCTCGACCGGCACGCCCTCCCCGGTGCGGCAGTCGGGGTCCCGGCCGGGGACCTCCAGCCACGGGCCGTCCGCCCGGAGCGCGGGCGCCGCCGGGCCTCCGGTCAGCACCAGCGCGCAGGAGCCGTCCTCGCGGACGTGCGCGCAGACCTCCTCCCCGGCCGCCGCCGACGACGGCGCGGGGGAGGCCAGGACCGCCAGCACGGCGACCGCGGAGGCCCCGGCGGAGGCGCGCGCCAGGAACGAGAATCGTGAGGACACCGCACACCGCTTTCCGAGACACTTTGACCACTAAAAGTAATCAATCGGATTCGTTGTGCGACCGAGGCGGCGTCCGCGTGTCCTGGGACATGATGGGGACATGCGCACTCCCCCGATCACCGTGCAGCGCGTCTCCGTGTGGTGGACCAAGGCGGGCCGCGACGCCCGGTCCGCGGACCTGCGGCGCGGGCTGCCCGACGCCTTCCCCCTGCCCGACCTCCCCGGGCCGGATCCGGAACAGGTCCTCCTCCACAACGTGGAGATGTGGGAGCGGTGGGACTACGAGCCCCGGGAGGAGGCGCGGTACGTCCCCCGGTCCGGGATCCCCTGGTCCCTGCGCCTGCGCGAACACGGCGGCCTGCTGACCGTGTCCCGCGCGCCCGGGGGCACGGAGGCCTTCCCCCGGCGTTGGCCGCGCCCCCTGTTCACCCTGCGACCCGGGGAGGTCGGCCGCTACCGGGCGAACTTCCGCTTCACCGCCCTGTCCCACCAGTCGGACTGGACGTACGGCGACTGGACCCTGCGCATCGGGTACCGGGCCCCGCGCGCCTCCGCCCCGGCCGTGGACGTCGACGACCGCGTCCACCTCTACGGCGGCTGACCCCGGCACGGGAAGGGCGGGCGGAGACCGCCACAGCCCCGCCCGCCCGGATCGAGTATTCCTGGGTGCCCCACCGGTGAACAGCCCACGGCCCCACCTGGTGGCCCGGATTCCCGGCCGCATTCCTTCCCCGGGGCGCGGCGCCCCATCCGGGGCTTCGGTCCCTTGTCGCCCCGGGGCCGCCCGGGGCGCGGTCAGGCGTCCTTCTGCTTGTCCACCCACGCGGTGAGCGGCTGTCCCTGGATGGCGGCGGCCATCAGCTCCGGGAAGACGTCCGGGGTGCAGGCGAACGCCGGGACCCCCATCTCCGCCAGCGCGGCCGCGTTCTCGCGGTCGTAGAACGGCGCGCCCTCGTCGGACAGCGCCAGCAGGACCACCACCTGGACCCCCGCCGCCTGCATGGACGCGACCCGGCGCAGCATCTCCGCCCGGACACCGCCCTCGTACAGGTCGCTGATCAGCACGAAGATCGAGTCGTCGGGCCGGTCGATCAGCCCCTGGCAGTACGCGATCGCCTTGTTGATGTGCGTGCCGCCGCCCAGCTGGGTGCCGAACAGCACCTCCACCGGGTCCGTGAGCTGCTCGGTGAGGTCCACGACCGCCGTGTCGAACACGACCAGCGAGGTGCGCAGCGTCTTCATCGACGCCAGCACCGCGCCGAACACGCTCGCGTACACCACCGACGACGCCATCGACCCGCTCTGGTCGATGGCCAGGACCACGTCCTTCTGCACGCCCTGGCTGCGCCGCCCGTACCCGACGAGGGTCTGCGGCACGATCGTGCCGTGCTCGGGCAGGTAGTGGGCGAGGTTGCGGCGGATGGTCGCGTTCCAGTCGATGTCGGAGACGCGGCGCGGCCGGTGGGTGCGGGCGGAGCGGTCGATGGCGCCCTGCACCAGCGAGCGCGTCTTCTGCGCGACCCGGCGCTCCAGGTCCTCGACCACCCTGCGCACCAGGGCGCGGGCGGACTCGCGCGCCTTGTCGGGCATCACCCGGTTGAGGGACAGCAGGGTGCCGACGAGGTGGACGTCGGGCTCGACGGCCTCCATCATCTCGGGCTCCAGGAGCAGCTGTTGCAGGCCCAGCCGCTCCATGGCGTCCTTCTGCATGACCTGGACGACGGTGGAGGGGAAGTACTCCCGGATGTCGCCGAGCCAGCGGGCCACCCGGGGGGCGGAGCCGCCCAGGCCCGCGGAGCGCCGGTCGCCGCCGGCGCCGGAGCCCGCGCCGTCGCCCCGGTTGTAGAGGGCCTCCAGGGCGGAGTCCATGGCCTGGTCGGTGGTGCCCAGCCCGGAGGGGCAGCGCGCCTCCCGGCCCAGCACCAGCCGCCAGCGGCGTTCGCGCTCGTCGATGGCGTCCGTGGCGTTCACGATGCGCGCTTCCTTCCGTCGGTGAGGATGGCCAGGGCGGTGGCCAGGGCGGGGGCGGCCCGGTCGGCGTCCACGGCGGCCCGGGCGCGGACCTCGACCCGGCGGGCGCCGCCCAGCCGGGCCGCGGCCTCGCCGATCTCGCGGCGCTCGGTGCCGTCGAACGCCCCGAAGGTGCGGCGCAGCAGCGGCAGCACCGCGGTGAACCGCTCCTCGGGCAGGCCCAGCAGCCAGGCGTCGATGAGGCCGAGCATCCGGTCGTCGTGGACCAGCACGAGCCCGCTCCCCTGGAGGAACCCCTCCAGCCAGGCCGCGGCCGCCGCGGGCTCGGTGCCCTGGGACATGGCCAGCCCCAGGCGGCGGCGCAGCTCGTCGGCGTCGATGTGCCCGGCGTCGGACAGCATCCGGTTGAGGCGCCCGGAGATCCGGCCGGGCAGGGTCTCCCGGCGGGCCAGGGAGGCCAGGGTCGCCTCCCACTCGGCGAGCGCCTCGCCGCCCAGCAGTGTGGCGGCGGAGTGCGTGTGGTCGATCCGGGTGACGAACCGGGCCGCGGCCTCGTCGTCGAGGCCGTGCACGGCCGGGGGCAGCCCCACACAGACCCGGCGCAGGATCTGCTCGGCGACGGTGCGCAGGTGCGCGGCGTCGGTGCCGCGCACGTCGCCGTAGCGGGCGGAGCGGGCCAGCGGCGGCAGCGCCCCCATCAGGTGGGTGACGTCGCCGTCGGTGGCGGCCCGGTCGGTGAGCAGGGCCAGCACGCCGGGCAGGGCGTCGGCCAGGTCCGCCAGCAGGCACTGCTCGGTGAGGGCGGTCAGTTCGGGCAGGTCGGCGTCGGCGGCGCGCTCGGCGGCCCGGGCCGAGGCGGCCCCGGCGACGGTCGTGCCCCACCGGCTGGCCTCGATGAGCGCCACGTCCAGCTCGGGCTCCCAGCGGATGCGCCAGGCCTCCCGGAAGGTGCCCTTGCCGCCGGAGGTCTCCTGCGGGTCGCCCCAGCGGACGTCGAGCATGCGCAGCCGGTGCAGCAGGACGCTGCGCTCGCGGTGCCCCTCCTTGCGCAGGTCGAGGTCGAGGTCGCGGTCGAACGGCTCGGCCTTGAGCCGCAGCCGCTTCTGGGCGGCGATGACGTCGCGTTGCAGCGGGACCATGGGCGTGGTGGGCGGCACCGAGCCCATGCGCTCGCCGATCGCCATGGCGCGGTGCACCAGGGCGGCGCGGACGGGTTCGCCCTCGCACAGGACGGCGGTGAGCGCCTCGGACACCTCGTCGAGCCCGGCCAGGGGGCGGCCGCGCAGGACGGCGAGGCTCTCGGCGAGCCGCACGCCCTCGATCACGTGCGAGGAGGAAACGTGGTGGCCCTCCTCGCGCAGCCGCCGGGCCGCCTCGGTGAGCCACCGGTGGACCGGCAGGTCGGGGGCGGTGTACAGGTGGTGGTACCAGCCGGGGGCGGTGACCCCGGCCCCGTAGCCGCTGGCGGAGGCCAGCCGGCCGTGGGTCCAGGGCACCCAGGTGGCGTTGACCTTGACCTTGGGCAGGCCCTTGAGCAGTGCGGTGTCGGCGCTGACGGGGAAGTCGGCGACGCCGCGCAGGGCGGGCGCGTGCCAGGCGCCGCAGACGACGGCGACCCGCTCGTGCCCCTGCTTGAGGGTGGCCCGCAGCACCTGGCGCATGTACGCCTCGCGGCGGGCGCCGCGGCCCTGCTCGGGGCCGCTCTCCTCCCGGACGGCCGCCATGGCGTCGGCGATGGCGGGGAACGGCGAGGGCTCGCCGTCGCCGCGCTGCTCGACGACGTCGTCCCACCAGCGTTCGGCGTCGTCGTACCCGGCGGCCTCGGCGAGCACGCCCAGGGGGTCCAGGCGCAGCCGGTCGCGGCCGACCGCCTCGGGGTCCTCGGTGACGCCCTCCTCGGTGGCGCCCTCCTCGGGCGCCGCCCCGTCCTCCTCCGGCGGCTCGGTCTCGGCGAGCCGCTCGGCCAGGGTGTGCGCGGCGGGCAGGTCGCAGAACCGCACCGGGACGTCGTTCTCGGCGGCGTAGCGCAGCGCCTCCCACTCCGGCGAGAACGCCGCGAACGGCCAGAACGCCCACCCGGCGGCCGACGCCGCGGCGTCCTTGGGCGGGTCCGCCAGGTGCACCAGCAGCGCCACCGGCGGCTCCAGCTCCCCCACCAGCGGGATCAGCGCGTCCGCCTCCGGCGGCCCCTCGATGAGGACCGCGTCCGGCTTGATCTCGGCCAGCGCCGCCCGGACCGCGCGGGCCGAACCCGGCCCGTGGTGCCGCACGCCCAGGACGTGCAGACCGCTCGTGTCCAGTCGTGCCATCAGGCGCCCACCTCGCGGCAGGCGCGGTAGAACTCGCCCCAGCCCTCGCGGCCGCGGACCACGGTCTCCAGGTACTCGCGCCAGACCACGCCGTCGGACACCCGGTCCTGGACCACGGCGCCCTGGATCCCGGCGGCCACGTCGGCGGGGCGCAGCACCCCGTCGCCGAAGTGCGCGGCCAGCGCGATCCCGTTGGTGAGCACCGAGATCGCCTCGGCGGTGCTCAGCGTGCCGCTGGGCGACTTGACCTTGGTGCCGTTGTCCTCGGTCACCCCGGACCGCAGCTCGCGGAACACGGTGACCACCCGGCGGATCTCGTCGAGCCCGGCGGGCACGTCGGGCAGCTCCAGGGACCGGCCCAGCTGCTCCACCCGCTGGGTGACGATGCGGACCTCGTCCTCGGCGCTGTCGGGCACCGGCAGCACCACCGTGTTGAAGCGGCGGCGCAGGGCGCTGGACAGGTCGTTGACGCCGCGGTCGCGGTCGTTGGCGGTGGCGATGATGTTGAACCCGCGCTGGGCCTGTACCTCGATGCCCAGCTCGGGCACGGGCAGCGCCTTCTCCGAGAGCACGGTGATGAGGCCGTCCTGCACGTCGGAGGGCATGCGGGTGAGCTCCTCGATGCGGCCGATGGCGCCGCGCGCCATGGCGGTCATCACGGGGCTGGGCACCAGCGCCTCCCGGGAGGGGCCCTCGGCGAGCAGCCTGGCGTAGTTCCAGCCGTACCGGACGGCCTCCTCGGAGGTGCCCGCGGTGCCCTGCACCAGGAGCGTGGAGTCGCCGGAGATCGCAGCGGTCAGGTGTTCGGACAGCCAGGTCTTGGCGGTGCCGGGGACGCCGATGAGCAGCAGCGCGCGGTCGGTGGCCAGGGTGGCGACGGCGACCTCGACGACGCGGCGGGCGCCGATGTACTTGGGCGTGATCTCGGTGCCGTCCTCCAGGGTGGCGCCCAGGAGGTACTGCGTCACCGCCCAGGGGGAGAGCCGCCAGCCCGGGGGGCGCCGCCGGTCGTCCGCCTTGGCCAGCGCCTCCAGTTCGGCGGCGTAGGTCTGCTCCGCGTGCGGGCGCAGGGCCTGCGCCGCGTCGGTGGAGATGGAGGGGGCGGAGGAGGTGGTCACACGAGCTCCTTGTGCATGTCGAGGCGGAAGCGAAGGGTGTCGAGCAGGCTCTGGTAGGCGTGGTCGCTGGGGCCGCCGCCGACGGCGGCCAGGTTGGGGGTCTCCCTGGGCAGGTCGTCGACCAGTTCGGGCGGCGTGCGCTCGGCGACGAGCAGGCACACGGACCGGTAGCCGCCCTGGTCGCGGTCCCAGCCCTTGCCGCCGAGGCGGTCCACGACCTGGTGCACCAGCTTCGCGGTCCAGGGGCCGGGGACCGCGTTGAGCAGGGACCACACGTCGCGGGTGCCGGTGCCGGGGCCGAAGGAGCGCTCCACCAGGGCGCAGCGCTCCCCGACGGGCAGAACGCGCAGCAGCGGTTCGAGCTGGAGGGAGCGGCGACCGCGGGCGGCCTTGACCATCCGGTCGGTGACCCGGCCCTCCAGCAGGCCCAGGGCGGCGCGGGCCCACACCGCGTCCTCCTGGACGCCGATGGCGTTGAGGAGGGCGTCGTGCAGCTCGTCGTCGCCGGAGCGGGCGACCCGCTCCAGGACCCCGGCGGGATCGGTGCCGAGCAGGTCGGTCCACACGTCGAGCGGTGTGCGGGTGACCAGCGTCCACAGGTACTCGGAGCGTTCGCGCAGGCCGATCTCGCCGGTGGGCCGGGCCAGGGCGAGGTCGCGCAGCAGGCCGGCCTCATCGGGTTCGACGGGGGTGACCACGACGGTGTCCTTGGGGCCGGGCCCGGCGTGGGCCCGCACGTGGTCGCGCAGCCGGTCGGCGTGGGCGCTGTGCGGCAGCCGGGTGAGCAGGGACAGGGCCAGGCCGCGGACGTTGGCGCCCTTGTCGTCGAGGGCGGTCTCCAGCAGGTCGGCGTCCTCGGGCCCCAGGCCGGTCTCCATCGCCTCCAGGAGGCGGCGGCGCAGTTCGGCCTTGCGCAGGTCGGGCCAGACGGCGGCGAGCAGTTCGCGGCCCCGCGCCGGGTCGGCGGCGCGCAGGGCGCCGAGCATGCGGCGGCGCTCGCCCTCGGTGCCGTGCAGCCAGGTGTCCTCGTCGAACACGTCGGCGGGGTCGGACTCGGTGAGCAGGTACGCCCAGTCGGGGTCGAACCGGGCCAGCCAGCGCCCGCGCGAGCCGCCGGCCGCGGCCACCGCGGAGCGCAGCGCGCTATCGCGGGCGCCCCGGTCCAGCAGGGCGGGCAGGTGCTCGGCGGGGGCGCGCAGGCCCGCGGCGGCGACCAGTTCCAGCCACTCGGGCAGGAGCTCGGAGCGGTCGGCCAGGATCGCCTCCAGGCGCCGGACGGCCTGTTCCCCCACCTCGGGCAGGTCGGGGCCGGGGTCGGGGTCGATCGGGTCGACCCGGGCGGGCGTGTACCCGGCCAGGCGGCGCACGGTGGCCAGGGCGGCCCGGTCGAGGAGGGCGGCCGCGCCCTCGCTCTCGCCGGTGGCGGGCAGGTCGGGGGTCTCGGGGACCGCGCGGCGGGCGGTGCCCACGAGCGCGGCGGAGACCAGCAGGTCCCAGGAGTCGGGGGCCGGGGAGGGGGTGGTCACAGGGGGATCGCCTTTCCGGTCCGGTCCCAAACGGCGAGGGGGGTGAGTCCTTCGGCGGGCGACCACTCGGCGGCCACCGTGGCCGGGCGCCCGCCGGTGACCGCCAGCAGGCGCCGGGGGGCGCCGGTGGCCAGGGGCAGGGCGTCGCCGCTGGGGTCGGCCAGGTACCAGCGGTCGTCCCGGGCGGGGGCGGCGTCGGCCAGGACCACCGGCCAGGTCTCCCGCCAGGGGTCCTCGGCGAGGACGGCGGCGTGGGCGTCGAGCGCGCCGGCGACCGTGGTGCCCTGCGGAACGGGCCCGGGGAGCTCGGTGCCCGGGTCGGGGACGACCCGGTGGCCGTCGGGGTAGAAGGACAGGTCGGCCTCCACGGCGGTGCCGAGCCGGTAGGGGGTGGTGGGTGCCTGGTCGGCGCGGCCGAAGCTGAGGGCCAGGGCGGTGCGCCCGGTCCGGGCACCGCGCAGCCATACGCGCAGGCCGGTCATGTCGTCCTCGGCGCCGGGGACGGTGCGCCGGCCGAGCACCACCCAGGTGTCGCCGACGCTCTCGCCGCCGGCCCGCACCTCGTCGGCCTTGAGGGTGATGCCGACCCGGGAGCGGATCGCGCCGCGGGTGCGCTCGCCCAGGGCGTCGCCCGCCCCGTAGCCGTCGATGAGCAGGTGGAGCAGGCCCAGGTGCTCCAGGACCCGCTCGGGCCAGCTCTCCTGCCGGGCCACGGAGGGCAGCCGGGAGACCCAGCCCGAGGCGCCGCGCGCCTTGGCGTCGGTCAGCCGCTTGGCCATGCGGTCCCAGTGGTCGTAGCCATGTTTGGGGACCTCGGCGAGCCCGGCGTCGATCTGGTCGTGCAGCCACAGGCGCAGCTCGGCCAGTCCGGCGGCGACGGCCTCCTCGCGGGCGCGCAGGGTGGCGGCCGCCTTGGCCGGGTCGGCGGGGGCCGCCTTGGCGGGATCCGCGGCGCGTGCCTGCCGGGCGGCCCGCCCGTCGAGCCAGGAGCCGACCCAGGAGGGCTTGTCCTCCCGGTCGGCGACCTCGCCCTGCGCCCACAGGGCGAGCAGGCCCAGGACGTGCTTGCAGGGGATCTTGCGGCTGGGACAGCTGCACTTGTAGGCGGGGCCGGTGCCGCCGTCCAGGTGGACGGCGGCCAGGTAGGGCTTGGAGCCGCTGCCCTGGCACTCGCCCCACACGGCGGAGGTGCCGCCGGCGGACGCGGCGACCGCCCCCCGCTGCGGCCACGACGCCGCCTTGCCCACCTTGACGGCGGCTTTGCGGGACGCGGCGTCCGGGGCGACGGCCCATACGTCGTCGATACTCCATCGGTCGCTCACAACAAGAACACTACGGGTCGACCCCGACAAAACGAGCCCTGCGGGAAGGCCCCGGAGAGGCTTCACCGGATTGTCGCCCGGGCGTGCCATGCTGGCCCGGGCGCGCCCCCTCGGCGATATTTCGCGCCATTCATACGAAAGGTCTCTTTCGTCATATCGGGCGGCGTTCGCCGCAGAAATCCATCAGTCGAATCCGACATTTCTCCGGAGCCATTGAAAAAGCCGTCGTCGGCTCCTAGAATGCACGCTCAGGCTGTCGGCCCCGCCCCTTCGCCATCGGACGCCCCGTTCCGCGCACACGCGCCGTTCGCGTCTCCCTGCCCCGTGCACGCACACCCCCGTTCCCGAAGGGAGGGAAGCGGCCCCTGCCACCGCGGGCACCGCGCACCCGATGACCACCCGTTCCTCCGACGGGGAGCCCGCCTGCCCCGTTCCCGCCGGCCTCCCCCGCCTCTACGGCCCCACCCCCGACACCGGGCGCGACTCCCTCTGGGACGAGCTGCGCGAACGCCACGGCCCGGTGGCCGCGGTGGAGCTGGAGCCGGGCGTCCGCGTCTGGCTGCTGCTGGGCTACCACGAGAACCTCACGGTGCTGCAGAGCCCGCACCTGTTCTCCCGCGACACCCGGAGGTGGCGCGAGGTCGTCGAGGGCCGCGTCGAGCCGTCCGCGACCCGGCCCGCCCTGTCCTGGCGGCCCAACGCCCTGTACGCCGACGACGCCGAGCACACCCGGCTGCGCGCTCCGATCGTGGCGGCCCTGTCCCGGGTGGACATGGCCGCCACCGCACGCGACGTGCGCCGGATCGCCGACGACCTCATCGACGCGTTCATCGCCGACGGCGAGGCCGATCTCATCGGCGGGTTCGCCGACCCCCTCCCGGTCCTGGTGCTCAACCGGCTGTACGGGCTGCCCGACGGCTACGGGCACATGCTCGGCGACCTCACCCGGGTCGTCTTCAGTGACGACGCCCGCAGGGCCGGGGAGGCCGTCGTCCGCACCCAGCAGTACTTCGCGGGGCTGGTCGCCCGCAAGCGCCGCTCCCCCGGGAACGACCTGGCGTCGTGGATGCTGGAACACGCCAACGGGCTGACCGACCACGAGGTGGCGCACCAGGCTGCGCTGATCAACAACGCGGGCCACCAGCCCACCACCCACCTCATCGGCAACACCATGCACACCCTGCTCACCGATGAGCGCATCCGCGCAGCGTACGCCGACGCCCGGCTCTCCGTGCGGGAACTGCTCGACCACGTCATGTGGACGGACACGCCGTTCCAGGTGCTGCCCGCCCGGTTCGCCCTCCAGGACGTGCGGATCGGCAACGCCGAGGTGCGGACGGGGGACGCGCTGCTCATCGGCTTCGACCCGGCGCACCGCGACCCGGCGGTGCGCCGCGGCCGCGAGGAGACCGGTGTGGTGAGCGGGGCGCGGGCGCACCTGATGTTCGGCGCCGGCCCGCACGCCTGTCCGGCCCGGGAGCTGGCCCGGATGATCGCCGCGACCGGGGTGAGCGCCCTGCACGAGCGCCTGGCGGGGCTGCGCCCGGCGATGGACCCGGTCCTGCTGCGCCGGGTGCCCTCCCCGTTCGTGCGCGGACTGGCCGCCCTGCCCGTGGAGTTCACCCCGGGCGAGTCCCGGCCGCGCCCGACCCCCGCCGCGGATCCGTTCCCCGCCGCGGACGCCGGGCAGGAGCCGCGGACCGGCTCGGACGACCCGCTGGGACGGCTGTTCGCCTGGTGGCGGTCGCTGCGCCGCTGAGGCCGCGGAGGGGCCGGAGCCCGCCCGAATCGCACCCCGATCACCGCCTTTCGCACCGAACCACCGAATACACCGGCGTGACCCGGAGTACACGACCGGTGATTCAACGGATGCGCGTTCATCGGATGGACACGATAGTGAAAGCGGGAAATCGCCCGAATTGCAGGGTACATTCACACCCGATCGGGACGGGATCCCTTTTCTCGGCACGCCGGAAAGGCGTGTCCCCCCGACCCGGGCCGCTACGGCACGGGTTCCCGCAGAAAAGGATGAACGTGCACACGACAACCCTTTCCCCCGAATCCCCCGATATCACCCCCGCCCCGCGCCGGCTGCGGTCGTGGGCCGCCCGCACGGCGGCCGCCGTCCTGATGGCCGCCGCCGTGGCGGCCGGGACCGCCGCGCCCGCCCACGCCGACAATCCCTACGAACGCGGGCCCGCCCCCACCGAGCAGAGCGTCACCGCGCTGCGCGGCCCCTTCGACACCGACACCGTCTCCGTCTCCTCCCTGGTGAGCGGGTTCGGCGGCGGCACCATCTACTACCCGACCGACCGCAGCGAGGGCACCTTCGGCGGCGTGGTCATCGCCCCCGGCTACACCGCCAGCCAGTCGTCCATGTCCTGGTACGGGGAGCGGATCGCCTCCCAGGGCTTCGTGGTGTTCACCATCGACACCATCACCCGCTACGACCAGCCCGACAGCCGCGGCCGCCAGCTCGACGCCGCCCTGGACTACCTGGTCGAGGACAGCCGGGTCGCCGACCGGGTGGACGGCTCCCGGCTCGCCGTGATGGGGCACTCCATGGGCGGCGGCGGCACCCTCGCCATCGCCGAGGACCGGCCCGAGCTGCAGGCGGCGATCCCGCTGACCCCGTGGCACACCCAGAAGAACTGGTCGGACCTGGAGGTTCCCACCCTGGTCATCGGCGCCGAGAACGACTCCGTCGCCTCGGTCCGCACCCACTCCATCCCGTTCTACGAGAGCCTGCCCTCCTCGCTCGACCGCGCGTACCTGGAGCTGCGCGGCGCGAGCCACTTCGCCCCGAACGTCTCGAACACGACGATCGCCCGCTACTCGATCTCCTGGCTGAAGCGGTTCGTCGACGACGACACCCGCTACGAGCAGTTCCTGTGCCCGCCGCCGCGGACCGGGTTCGGTACGGACTTCTCCGACTACCGCGACTCCTGCCCGCACGGCTCCTGACCCGCACACGGGGGCGGCGCCCCGGGGACCGTTCCCCGGGGCGCCGCCCCTTCACCTTTCCGGGCCGCCGGAACCCCGTCGGCGGCCCGCCTCCCGCTCAGTCGTGGAAGACCAGCTCCTCCGGGGACAGCGGGGTGAAGTCGACCTCCTCGATGGGGCCGCCGTCGCGGTCGGTGACCCGGGTCTCCTGGAGCATCTCGATGTCCCCGCCCTCCTGGTACTGGACGATGTAGGCGCCCTGGTGGCCGCCGTGGTCCCCGCCGGAGGACGAGAACGGCACCGGTCCGGGGCCCTGCCACTCCTGCTCCTCCAGGGCGTCGATCAGCGCCTGGCGGGTCAGGTCGGGACCGGCGGACATCAGGACCTGGGCGAACATGACGGCCTGGGTCATACCGAAGATGTGCGTGTTGGTGAGGGGGTCGCCCTCGCCGTACTCCTCGTAGACGTCGATGAAGAACGCCGACCACTCGTCCTCCGTGTCCTCGACCCGGGGCATGTAGCTGGTGATGATCAGCCCGTCCAGGAAGGTGTCCGCCGGCACCCCCTCCGCGTCGGTGTCCTCGGTGAACGCCGCCAGCAGGCCCTGGAGGGTCGCGGTGTCACCGCCGATGCTGGAGACGACCCACTGGGGGTCGTAGTCGGTGCTCGCCGCCTCCAGCATGGCCAGGGCCACGAAGGCCGGGATGCAGGAGCAGACCACGACCTCGGCCCCGGAGCGCTTGAGCTCGGCGACCTGGGCGCTCAGGTCCGGGACCTCGGACTCGTAGTGCTGGCGGGTGACGACCTCGTCGGTGAGGTACTGGTCCAGCCCCTCCTGGGAGTCCTCGCCCACGTCGTCGTTCTGGAACAGGTAGCCGACGTCCTGGCCGGGGAAGTTCTCGACGATGTACTGCCCCTGGATCTTGGCCTCCTTGGTGTAGTCCACCTGCCAGCCGTAGGTCAGCGGGTGCTCCTCGGTGTTGTTCCAGGCCAGGGCCCCGGAGGCGGGGAACACGTCGGGGACGCCCTCCTCGTTGAGGTAGTCGACGACACCGCCGTGGGTGGGCGTGCCCAGCCCCCCGAACATCGCGAAGATCTCGTCCTCGATCACCAGCTGCCGGGTGACGTCGATGGTCCTGGCGGGGTCGTACCCGTCGTCCTCGACCCGGTAGTCGATCTCCCGGCCGTGGATGCCGCCCTGCTCGTTGACGTAGTCGAAGACGGCGGCGGCGCCGCGGGAGATCGACATGTAGCCCGCCGCGGCGGGGCCGGTGAGGGGCTGGTGGGTGCCGATGACGATGGCGTCGTCGGTGACGCCGGTGGACACGGACAGGTCCGGGCCCTCCGACTCGGTGACCTCGCCGGCCCCGGTGCAGGCGGTCGCGGTCAGGGCCAGGGCCAGGGAGGCGGCCAGGGCGCCTCGTCTCGCCGTGTTCATCGTGGTGCGCACGGTGTTCTCCTTCGGTGGGGGGTGCGGTGCGGGATGAGGGGTGCGGGTCAGCGGGACCGGCGCAGGAGCGCGCGCAGCCGCTGGAGGATGCCGTGCAGCCCGAGGGGCTGGAACCGCAGGACGAGGATGAGCAGCACGCCGAACAGCACGATCGGCAGGTTGTTCTCCACGTCCTTGCTGAGCTCGAACGCGCGGACGGCGTCCGAGAGCCAGATCTCCAGGTAGACCACGGCCAGGGCGGCCCACAGGGCGCCCCACATGCTGCCGATGCCGCCCAGGACCAGGGCCGCGAGCAGGGTCAGCGACAGCGCGAGCGTGAACATGCTCGGGGTGGCGGTGCCCAGGACGTACACCTGGAGCCCGCCCGCCAGGCCGCCCGCCGCGGAGGCGATGACGAACGCGGTGACCTTGGTGCCCCCGACGGGGACGCCCGACATGGCGGCGGCGGTCTCGTCGTCGCGGACCGTCCGCATCCGGCGGCCGAGCCGCCCCGTGGAGATCGTCGCCAGGACGGCCAGGCCCAGGACCACAGCCGTCCAGACCACCAGCGCCTTCCACTCGCTGTCGGTCACCAGGCCCTGGAGGAAGGGCGGGGCCCCGGCGGTGCGCACGGTGAGGCCGTTGCTGCCGCCGAACACCTCGTGGTACCGGTGCGTCAGGCCGGGCAGGCCGACGGCGAGGATGAGGGTCGCGCCGGCCAGGTAGGGGCCGTGCAGGCGGGCGGTGGCGGCGCCGACGGCGATGCCGGCGACCACCGCCACGGCCACCACGAGGACGAGGTTCACGGCCAGCGGGAGCATCGGCAGGTTCAGGACCAGCAGCGCCATCGTGTAGGCGCCGATCATCATGAACGCGCCGTGCCCCAGGGACACCTGGCCGCTGCCCCCGGTGAGGAGCTGGAGGCCGGCGACGGCCAGCATCGTGTACCCGACGGCGGCCATCCGCAGCGCGGTGAGGTCGCCGGTGACCAGGAGCAGCCCGGTGACGGCGGCCAGCGCCAGGGCGGCGAGCAGCAGGTGGCGCAGCGGGGAGGGCAGGTCGGCCCAGCCCCGGCGCGGGGCGCTCCCGCGGTCCGGGGCGCTCTCGGCGGAGCGGGGTTCGCGCTCGGTGGCGGACGTGGACATGGCTACACCTTTCGCGCGGTCGGGCGGGACAGGATGCCGTCCGGGCGCACGCTGAGCACGAGGACGACGAGGGCGAGGGCGGTGAGGGTGGCCAGCTCGGGGCCGGCGTAGCCGGACACGTAGGACATGCCGAGGCCGACCAGCAGGCCGCCGATGATCGCCCCGAACGGGTTGTCCAGGCCGCCGACCACGGCCGCGGTGATGCCGTAGACGAAGACGATGTCGAACACGTTGGGCGAGATGAACGGGGGTCCGGCGAGCATCCCCGCCAGGGCGGCGATGAGCGCGGAGATCGCCCACCCGGCGGTGAGCATCAGCCCCACCCTGACCCCGCTGAGCCGGGCCGCCTCGGGGCGGAACGCGGCGGCGCGCATGCGCAGCCCCAGCGGGGTGAAGCGGTACAGGCAGAACAGCAGCACGGCGACGACGGCCACCGAGGCCAGGGCGAACACGTCGGCCGGGGACGGCCGCCCCACGAAGTCGAAGGCGTAGGGGAAGCCGTGCTGCTCGTTGCCCCAGACCATGCCCACGCCCCCCTGGGCGACCAGGAGCAGGCCCAGGGTGACGATGATCCCGTTGAGCTGCGAGACCCGGGCGATGGGGCGGACGATGAACCGCTCCGCGAGTGCGCCCGCGGCCGCTCCCACGGTGAGGGCGGCGGCGAAGCCGATCCAATAGGAGCCGGTGAGCGGGGCGACGGTGGCGGCGGTGTAGACCGCGATCAGCGCCATCGCGGGCTGGGCGAAGTTCACCAGGCGGGTGGCCTGGTAGATGATGACCAGGGACAGCGCCAGGGCGGCGTAGACCGCGCCGGACGCCAGTCCGCTCAGGGTCAGGTCGACGAAGTGGTCCATAGGGGGTGCTCCTCGGGGTCCGGGGTCAGAAGCCCAGGTAGGCGTGGCGCGTGCGGTCGTCGGAGAGCAGGTCCGCGGAGGGGCCCTCCACGGCCACCCGCCCCTGGTTGAGGACGACGCCGCTGTCGGTGGCGGCCAGCGCCCCGGCGGCGTTCTGCTCGACCAGGACGACCGTGAGCCCGGTGCGTTCGCGCAGGTCGCGCAGGAGGGCGAAGATCTGCTTGGTGACCAGGGGCGCCAGTCCCAGGGAGGGTTCGTCCAGCAGCAGCACCCGGGGGCGGGCCATGAGGGCGCGGCCGATGGCGAGCATCTGGCGCTCGCCGCCGGAGAGGGTGCCCGCGGACCGGCCCAGCCGTTGGACCAGCGGCGGGAACAGGTCCAGCACCTCGGCCTCGGTGGCGCGGTCGCGCCGCGGGGAGCGCCACAGCGCGCCCAGGCGCAGGTTCTCCTCCACGGTCAGCTCCGTGATGACGCCGCCGCCCTCGGGGACGTGGGCCAGACCCCGGGTGATGACGCGTTCGGCGGGCAGCCGGGTGATGTCCTCGCCGCCGAGCAGGACCCGGCCCGCGTCGGCGCGGTGCAGGCCGGTGAGGGTGCGCAGCAGGGTGGTCTTGCCCGCCCCGTTGGCGCCCAGGACGGCCCGGAACCCGCGCTCCGGGACGGTGAAGGAGACGGAGTCCAGGGCGCGGACCGCGCCGTAGGAGGCGCTCAGGTCCACGACCTCCAGCAGGTCGGTGCTCATCGGGCGTCCCCTTCGTCGTCGGCGGTGCCCAGGTAGGCGCGGGTGACCAGGGGGTCGTTGCGCACCTCGTCGGGGGTGCCGGTGGAGATGACCCGGCCGAAGTCGAGGACGACGATGTGGTCGCAGACCTCCATGACCAGGTCCATGTGGTGCTCGACCAGGACGACGGCCATGTCCTCGCCCAGCGCGCGGATCTGCGCGGCGAGCTCGTCCATCTGGCCGCCGGACAGCCCGCCCGCGGGTTCGTCGAGCAGCAGCAGCTCGGGGTCGCAGACGCAGGCGCGGGCGAGGGCGACCTGCTTCTGGACTCCGTAGGGGAGGGTGCCGGGCAGGCGGTGGGCGCTGTCGGCGACGCCGAAGCGGTCCAGGGCCGCCAGGGCGCGCTCGCGGAGCTCGCGCTCGTCGCGGTGGTGCCGGCCCAGACCTGTGACCAGGGAGAAGGGGCCGCCGCGGGCGAGCCGGTCGGCCCCGGCGACGACGTTCTCCAGGACCGTCATCAGCGGGAAGAGGTTGAGGCCCTGGAAGGTGCGGGCGATCCCGGCGCGGGCCAGGTGGTGGGGCCTGCGCCCGGGAGGGGGGCCGCCCTTCCAGGTCAGGGTGCCGGCGGTGGGGCGCAGGACCCCGGAGAGCACGTTGAACAGGGTGGTCTTGCCCGCTCCGTTGGGCCCGATGAGCCCGGTGACGCCGCCCGGGGGCACACGCAGCCCGACGTCGTCGAGGGCGGTCAGGCCGCCGAAGCGGACGGTGATCCCCTCCGCCGTCAGGAGGTGTTCGGTCGCTGTCGTCGTCATGGGATGCGTTCCACCCCGCCTTTCGTGTCGCGGAACCGGTCTATACCGACCGGTTGGTATGGTCAGGTGGCGCGAACTCGCCGTCCGCGGCCTCGGGACGTCAGTTGAAGAGGCGGGCCAGGTCCACCCGGGAGCGGATGCCGAGCTTGCGGAAGATGCCGCGCAGGTGGTGCTCCACCGTCCGCGGGCTGATGAACATGTGCGCGGCCACCTCGCGGTTGGTCGCGCCCTCCGCGACCAGCCGGGCGATCTGCTGCTGCTGCGCGGTCAGCTCGCCGGTGGACGGGGTCTCCGGGCCGCGCTCCCCCGTTCCGAGGGCGCGCAGCTCGGCGCGGGTCTGCCGGACCCACAGCCGGGCGCCGAAGCGCTCGAAGGACTCCTGCGCGTTGTGCAGGTGTTCCCGGGCCCGCCCCGGCAGCCGGGCCCGGCGCAGGTAGGCGCCGAAGAGCAGCTGGGTGCGGGCGTGTTCGACGTCGTCGTCGCCGCAGGAGCGGTGGAGGGCCAGGGCGCTCTCGAAGTGGTCGGCGGCCTCGTCCTGCGGGGCCAGCAGCCCGGCGCAGCGCTCGGCCAGGGCCAGGGCGGCGGGGGAGCCGATCGAGTCGGCCCAGCGCCGGTACCCGGCCAGGGAGGTGCGCGCCCACTCGGTCTCGCCGATGCGGGTGGCCGCCTCGACGAAGTGCGGCGCTGTGAGCAGCCGCATCGTCGGGTGCCCGTGCCCGGGGCCGGCGTGGACGAGCGAGCGCAGCCGGAAGAACGCCTCGGCGGCGTTGCCGCGCGACAGCTCCAGGACCGCCAGCGCCCACGAGGCCAGGGCCGCGGCCAGTCCGAGGCTGTTCTCGCCGGCCTGGGAGGCGACGGCGCGCGCCCGGATCCGGCAGGTGTCGATGTCGCCCTGGATCGCCGCGATCATCGCCAGCGACGCCAGGTGCTGGGTGGCCCAGATGGTCTGGCCGCTCTCCCGGGACACCCTCAGCCCGTGGAGCGCGGTCCCCGCGGCGGACGGGAACCGCCCGCTCCAGAACTCGGAGAACACCAGGAACCCCAGCGCGGCGGGGACCGTGGCCCGCTCTCCCGCCTGGCGGGCGAGTTCCACGGCCCGGGTGTTGGCGCGCCGCACGAACAGGCTGTCCGACAGGCGCAGCCCGGCCACGCCGCCCCAGATCAGCTCCGAGGGCCGGTCGACGGCCTCCGACAGCCGGACGGCCTCGCGCAGCAGCGGGGTGGAGCCGGGGTAGTCGCCCCGGAAGGAGATGGTGCACCCCTCCAGGAAGGAGGCGGCCATGCGCACCCGGTCGGGGTCCTGCGGCCGCACCAGGGGCAGCGCCAGCTCGGCCGCACGCGCGTGGCGGACGGGGTCGCCCGCCAGCGAGGCCGAGTCCGCCGAGCGGACCAGGGTGCGCAGGGCCAGGAGGCGGTCGTGCGGGATGAGGTCGCGACCCACCCCGTAGAGCCGTTCCGCGACGTCGATCGCGTTGGAGGAGCGCATGGCGATCTGGGCGTCGACGAGGTCGATCAGGGCCCGGCGCCGGTCGGTGGCGGCCAGCGGCCTGGCCTTGGCGGTGAGCAGCGCCGCGTACTCGGAGCGGCCCGCCATGTACGACTCGTAGGCCGCGCTGTTCAGGCGGCAGGCGCGGACGTCGGGGTCGGGGGTGAGCAGGGCGGCCCTCTCGTGGGCGAGCGCGGCGGCCGTGCGCCCCGCGGCCTGCTTGGCCGTCCGGGCGACGGCCTCCACCGAGTCCGCGAGCGCGGCGTCGGGGCCGTCCGCGCCGGCCGCGGTGTGCCGGACGAAGCGCACCGGCTCGGTCCCGGGGTCGGACACGCCCGCCAGGGCCCGGTGCGCGGCGCGCCGGGCGGACGCCGGCGCGTCCTGCGCGAAGGCGCGCCCCACCAGCGGGTCGGTGAAGACGACGGCGTCGTCCTCCACCCGGACCGCCCCGGCCTCCTCGGCGGGCTCCAGGTCGTCCGCCGCCGACCCGCCCGTGCCGGCGGCCCGCGCCAGCAGGTGGAGGGGGACGTCCTCGTCCAGGGCCGCCAGCAGCAGCAGGGAGCGGGTGCGCTCGGGCAGGTCCCGGTAGGGGGCCAGCAGGTCGGCGCGCAGCCGCGCGGGCAGGAGCGGCTCCCCGGGGAACGGGTCCTCCGGCGCCGGGGGCCGGGACTGGAGGTGTCCCAGGAGGACGGCGGGGTTGCCGTGGGCGGCGCGCACCAGGGCGGTGCGCGCCGAGGCCGGGAGCCCGACCGGGGACCGGTCGGTCAGGATGTCGTGGAGTGCCCGCTCGCTCAGCGGGGGCAGGTGCTGCTCGGGCACGCCCGGCACCAGGTCGTGGGTGGATCCGGGCTTGACCCGTCCGTCGCGTGCGGCGAACACGATCGCCGTCGCGGTGCCGGTCAGCCGGCGGGCCGCGAAGGCGAGGGCGTCCAGGGAGGGGCTGTCCAGCCGTTCCGCGTCGTCGACGCACACCAGCAGGGGTCCGTCGCCGGTGAGCCGGTCCAGCAGGGCGGCCGACAGGGCCAGCCGGTCGCCGACCCGGCCCCGGGTCAGGGCCTCGCCCAGCGGGGCCGGGTGCGGGGCCAGCGGGCGCAGCAGGCGTTCGAGCCCGGCCAGGGGGAGGTCGGCCTCGTCTGCGACGCCCCCGCAGTGCAGCACGGTGAAATCACCGGCGTCGGCGCGCAGGTGGGCCAGCAGGGCGCTCTTGCCGCGGCCCGGGCCGCCGGTGAGGAGGAGGGACGCGCCGCGCCGGGCCCTCGCGTCGTCCAGTACTCCGGCGAGGACCCGCAGTTCCGTGTCACGGCCCCGGAGGCGGATCGCCCCGGGGTCGGTGTTACCGCCGATCACGGGCCCAGATTCGCACAGCGGGGCCCCGTCGCGGCAGGTGTCCGGGGTCACACTGGTCGTTTCACCGATCCCCGCACGGAGTCGCACGGGCGCGGGCGCGCGGCGGCCCCCGGCGCCGCGGCGAGAAGCCGGGGACGCCTGTTCCCCCCGTTTCACCTGGGGTTCTGCCCCTTCAAAAGGTGATGTGGATCACCCCTCGACTCGCCTTCGGGGGTTTCCCGTCCGCACACCGCGGTTATCAAGCCGTAACGCGGTGGGAACCCGGTCCCGCGATTCCGACAAAAAGGACACAGGTGCCGCGAGATAGTTTTTTGTCCTCTCCGGGACACTGTCGCGGCCGTCCCGCCCGGGATATCAGTGCGGGGACGTACCCGACGACAGGAGGGAACCACCTCGATGCGGAACCGCCCTCTGCTCGCACACGACCCGCGCCCCCGGGTCGTCCCGCCCACCTTCGGTGTCGAAGAGGAGTTCTTCGTCGTCGATCCGCGCACCCGCCGCATCCTGTCCCGCGCCCCCGACCTGCTGGCCCGCACCCGCCTGGCCGACCGCCTGTGCGGCGAGTTCAGCCGCGTCCAGGTGGAGGCCAACAGCCCGGTGTGCGGCGACGCCGCGGACGCGCGCCGGTTCCTGCGCGAGGCCCGCCGCGAGCTGGCCAGGGCCGCCGACGTCACGGGACTGGCCGTGGTCGCCTCGGGGACCGCCGTCCTGGGCGACCCCGCCGGGGCCGACGTGAGCGACGGCGCGCGCTACGCCGACATCGCCGCCCACTTCGGGTCGCTGCGCGAGTCGCACGTCGTGTGCGGGTGCCACGTGCACGTGGGGGTCCCCGACCGGGAGGACGCGGTGCTCGCCGCCGGGCACCTGCGCCGGTGGCTGCCGTTCCTGATCGCGATGTCGGCGAACTCCCCCTTCGAGAACGGCCGCGACACCGGGCACGCCAGCTGGCGCACCATCGCCTGGAACCGGCTGCCCTCGGCCGGGCCGCCGCCGCGGCTGGGCTCCCTGGCCGAACACGAGCGGGCGGTACGCGCCCTGGCCGACGCCGGGGCGATCCTGGACCGGCACATGGTCTACTGGGACGTCCGCCTCTCCGACCACCTGCCCACCCTGGAGATCCGGGTGGGCGACGTGGCCGCCACCGCCGAGGAGGCGCTGCTGTTCGCCGCGCTGACCCGGGGCCTGGTCACGCGGGTGCTGGCCGACGTGCGCCGCGGCGCCCCCGTCCCCGACATCTCCGACCCGGGCCTGCGGGCGGCCATGTGGCGGGCGGCCCGCGACGGCCTGGAGGGCGTGGTCCCCGACCCGCTCACCGGGGAGGCCCTGCCCGCGGCGGTCGCCATGGACCGGCTGCTGGCGGCCGCCCTGCCGGGACTGCTCGACAACGGCGACGCCGACCTGGCGTCCGACCTGCTGGACCGGCTGCGCCGCCGGGGCTCGGGGGCGGCCCGGCAGCGGGCGGCCCACGACCGCCGGGGACGCTTCACCGACGTCGTGGACCACCTCATCGACCACACGCTGGAAGGGCTATGACCCCCCGTGCCCCAGGTCGGCGGCGGTGGGCGGGTCCGCCCCCTCGCGGGTGACGGTGACGGCCGCGGCCCGGGCGGCGAAGGACAGCATCTCCTCCAGGTCCCGCTCCGTCAGCCCGGCCAGCCGGGCGCGCGGGTCCTCGCCCAGCCGGTCCCGTCCGTCCAGCCAGGCCAGCAGGGCGCCCATGAAGGTGTCGCCCGCACCGACCGTGTCCACCACCTCGACCCGGGGCGCGGCCACCTCGGCCCGCGCCCCGTGGGCGAGGGCGAGGGCGCCCCGCGCGCCGCGGGTGACCACGACCAGCGACGGGCCCAGGGCCGCCAGCGCGGCGGCCGCCTTCTCCACGTCCTGGTCGGGGTAGAGGAACGCCAGGTCCTCGTCGCTCGCCTTGACCAGGTGCGCCTGCGCCGCGTTCCGCAGCGCCAGCGCGCGGGCGGTGTCCGGGTCGCCGATCACGCCCGGCCGGATGTTGGGGTCGACGCTGACCGTCACCCGGCCCCGCCCGTGCTCACGCCGCAGCAGCGCCTCGACCGCGTCCGCGCCCGGCTCCCGGAACAGCGCCAGGGAGGCGGCGTGCAGGGCGCGCACCCCGGGTTCGAGCTCCTCCGGCAGCTCGCCGGAGCGCCACCGCCAGTCGGCGGCGTCGTCCATCCGGAAGTCGTACACCGCGGACCCGTCCGCGCCCAGCCGGGCCAGCGCCAGAGCCGACGGCTCCTCGGCGGCCAGCAGCCCGTCCGGGTCCAGGCCCTCCACGGCCAGCCGGTGCCGGATCGTCCGCCCGAACCCGTCCGAGCCGATCCGGGCCAGGAACCGGGTCGGCACCCCCAGCCGGCGGGCGGCGACGGCCGTGTTGGCCGGCCCCCCGCCCGGGGCGGCCCGCAGCAGCCCCGGCCCGCCCGGGACCGGCAGCAGGTCCATGACGTTCTCGCCGACCACCACCAGGTGCGGCGCGGCGTGCTCGCGCACCGCCGCCGCCAGGGACACCGACAGCGGCAGCTGCGGCAGCAGGGTCGCCTGGTAGGCGTGGTACACGTCCGGCTTGCCCGCCCACACCGTGGCCGCGGGCCGGTTCCGCGGGTCCAGCTCGTGGTGCCAGCTGCCGTGCTCGAAGTCCAGGTGGTGCCGCTCGGCGTAGTCCCACCACTGCTCGTAGTACTCCAGCAGGGTCCGGTCGCCGGTGTGCAGGGCCAGCGCCCACGCGGCCATGGTCGCCTCGGCCGCCACCCAGTGCATGCGTTCGCGCACCACCGGGCGGTCGTCCCAGTCCAGGGTGTAGACGAAGCCCTCCGCGCCGTCGACGTTCCAGCCGCGTTCGACCGCGTGGGTGAACAGGGACCGCGCGTCCGCGCGCAGCCACGCGGGGACCGGCTCCCCCGCCCGGCCCAGGGCGATCTCCAGGTGCACCAGCAGGCGCGCCCACTCCAGCAGGTGGCCGGTGGTGCTCCCGAACGGCCGGAACGGGTGGTCGGGGTGGTCCCGGTTGTAGTCCGGCAGGGGCCGCCAGTCGGCGGTGAAGTGCTCGGGCAGCCGCCAGCCGTGGTCCGCCGCCACCCCGTGGATCAGGCGCTCGGCGATGGCCAGCGCCCGGCGGGTCCACACGGCGTCGCCGGTGGCGTCGGCGGCGGCCAGGAACGCCTCGACCGCGTGCATGTTGCTGTTGGCGCCGCGGTAGTCCTCGGTCTCGGTCCAGTCCGCGTCCCAGCTCTCCAGCAGGGCCCCCGCGGACTCGTCCCAGAACCGCTCCTCGATCACGGCCAGCGCCTCGTCCAGCAGCTCCCGCGCGCCCGGCCGGCCCGCGACGGCCGCCGAGGCCGCGGCCAGCGCGACGAAGGTGTGCGGGTAGGCGGACTTGCGGCCCTCGGAGCGCTCCCGCGGGACCTCGTCGAACCAGCCGCCCCGTTCGGCGTCGCGCAGCGGCCCCCGCGCCAGTGCCCGCACGCCGTGGTCGGCCTGCTCGGCGGCCTCCGCGTCGCCGCGCAGGTGGGCCAGGGAGAACACGTGCGTCATGCGCGCGCTGATCCAGGTCTCCACCGGCCGGTCCGGATCCACCCGGCCCCGTGCGTCCAGGGCTCCGAACCCGTCCGCCACCGTCGAGGCGGCGGCGAAGCCGCGCAGGCGCGCCTCCTCCTGCCTCAACCGACCGGGGTCGCCCGGGGGCCGCTGCGTCACAGTCACATTCCCTCGCCTCTTCCAGCGCCCGGACCCAGGGGACGGGCGGCCGACATGGACTCAGGACAACGTTGACACAGCCCCCGGGGGACGGTCACCCCGTCCCCCCGCTTAACGGTCCCCGGGCGGCGTCCCCTCCCCGGATCCGGCGGCCGAGCGCGCGTGCCGCCGCTGTCCCAGGTCCGCCGAGCGGCAGGTCCACCTGATGTGCTCGGCCACCGACACGGGGTCGTCCGCCATCGGGATGTGGCCGCTGCCGATCAGGGAGACCATGCGCGCGGTGGGCACCCGGCGGTGCGCGTGCTGGGCGCTGGACGGCAGCAGGGTGCGGTCGCGGTCGCCCCAGGCGATGGTGACGGGGCAGTCGATCGGTCGGGCCGCGAAGTCGTACTCGGCCACGCGCGGGATCATCCGGATGAACGGCGAGCCCTCCTGGAGCCCGCGGACGCTGAAGTGGGTGGCCTTGGCCTGCGGCGTGGACGGGTCCCCGCGCAGGACGACCCGGGCCAGGGCCCGGGCGGGGGCCGTGCTCGCCAGCCGCTCCTTGACCGGCATGGGCACGCGGGTGGCCAGGCGGGCGAAGGCGTCCACCGTGCGCAGCCCCCAGCGGCCCAGCCTGTCGGAGAACCCGGCTGGCGAGAACACCGTCACCGACCCGGCGACCCCCCGGACGCCGAGTTCGAGCGCGATGGACCCGCCCAGCGAGTTGCCCGCGACGTGGGGGCGCTCCAGTTCGTGGAACCGGCAGAACGCCTCCACGGCGTCGGTCATCGAGATGATGTCGTAGGGGTCGCCCATCGGCGGCGCCGGGGTCCGTCCGAACCCCGGCAGGTCGACGCAGAAGACGCGGTAGTCCCCCACCAGCCGTGGGAGGACCGCGCTCCAGCTCTGGCGGCGGTCGCCCAGACCGTGGAGGAGGACCAGCGGGCGGCCGGTGCCCCGTTGTTCGAAGGCGATGCGTGTCGGATCCATGAGGCTCTGTTTACCCCGGGGCGACGGGGCACCCCGGGGTACGTGGACGGATTCTGAACGGAATCTGTCGTTTTCACACCCGGATCTCACCTGGCGGCTACGCCCGGCGACGCTCCGGTGACCGGGTGAGAAAGACGCCGGCGAGCACCAGGAGCAGGCCGAGCAGCGGGCCCGCGCCCAGCCCCAGGCCGGTCACCGTCAGGGTGAGCAGGCCGCCGCCGGTCAGGGCCGCCGCCGCCAGCACCTGGACCAGGCCGGGCGAGCCGGACAGCACCTTGGGCGGGGTCTCGAACCGCACCGCCCAGTGGGCCAGCGGCAGGACCAGCGGCACCACGACCACCAGGCCCAGGACGCCCCACACGATCCACAGCCAGGTCATCGGCTCCGGGGTGTTGATCCCCAGGCCGAACACCACGACCCCGGCGACCACGCTCATCGGCAGCATGTGCCACAGGTAGACCGTCATCAGCTGCGGGCAGATCCGGTCCAGCAGGCGCGCGGGACCGGGCTTGTCGGCCCAGGCGCCGATCGCCTCGCGGGCCAGCAGGGCGACGCCGATCTGGAGCGCGCCCAGGGCCTCCAGCACCAGGGTCGGCGGGGCCACGTTGGAGGTCTCGGCGGCGAACACGCCCGTCATGTTCAGCGAGTACGGGCCGAACACCACCAGGGTGAGCGCGGTCAGCGCGCCCGCGCAGGCCAGCAGGGCGGCGTGGACCCGGCGGACGCGGCCGGTCACGTAGAGGAAGCCCACCTGGTGCACGGCCAGCCAGACGAACGCGACGTTGAGGTAGCCCAGCCACTCGACGCCGGCGCTGAACCGGGTCACGTCGACGGCCACCGAGCCGGCGGCCAGGGCCGCCAGGGTCCACCAGCCGAAGCGCTCCTGCGCCCGGACCAGGACCGGCGTGCAGACCACCACCAGCACGTACACCGCCAGGAACCACAGCACCATGCCCGCGGCCCCCGCGCCCACGAGCACCGGCTGCGCGGGGGCGCCGCCCAGCACCAGCACGTGGGAGACCACGATCCACAGCACCGCCAGGGGCACCACGGGCCAGGCGAGCCGGCGCAGCCGCTTGGCGTACCAGGTGGCGACGGGGACGCCCTTGCCCGAGGCGGCCCGCCAGCTGATGAGGTTCGCGGCGCCGCCGACGAAGAAGATCAGCGGCATCACCTGGGAGACCCAGGTGAGGGCGAAGCCGCCCTCGGTGGTCAGTACGCTCCCGGCGTCGAGCATGCCCTGGTTCTGCGCCAGGACGGGGAGCCACCAGTGCTGGGCGACGACCAGCACCATGACCAGCAGGCGGAGGACGTCGAGGAAGCGGTCCCGGCCGGCGGCCGGGGCGCTGTGCGACTCGACGCCCGTGAGGGTCCGGGCCGTCTGCGGGGTCGGCGGGCCCTCGGGGCCTGCGGTCACGGTCATCCGATCACTCCTTGGGTCTTCCTGCCGGCGGGCCCGGACACGCGGGTGTCCACGAAAGGGCCGCACCGGCCGGTTTCAGGGGGGAGGACGCGCACACCCGCGCCCCGTCGAAGGGATCGCGCCCGGGCGGGGGGATCGGCCACCGGACCGGGCGCTTCGTATTCCACGACCTTAGGTGTGATCTACCGGGGATCGCGATGGATCTGACGCCTCTTTACCAGGGGCGGTTCATCCGACCCCGAATGGTGGTGCGCGCACCACCACGGCCGGGGTCCCCGCCCCCGTGACATCAGGGTGCGGTGGGCAGGGCCCGCTTGTGCGCGGTGGCGCGGTAGCGGGCCACGAGGGCCTCCTCCACCTCCGCGGGGACGGGCAGGCCCTCCAGGAAGTCGTCGATCTGCTCGTAGGTGAGGCCCAGGGCCTCCTCGTCCGGCTTCTGCGGGGAGAGGGTCTCCAGGTCCGCCGTGGGAACCTTGGCCACGAGGTCGTCCGGGGCGCCCAGGGCGGCGGCCACGGCGCGCACCCGGCGCTTGGTGAGCCCGGTCAGCGGGACGAGGTCCGCGCCGCCGTCGCCGTACTTGGTGAAGAAGCCGGTGACGGCCTCGGCGGCGTGGTCGGTGCCGACCACCAGGCCGCGCAGGCCGCCCGCGACCGCGTACTGGGCGATCATGCGCTGGCGGGCCTTGACGTTGCCGATGGCGAAGTCCTCGGCCCCCGCGTCGGAGTAGGCCATCCCGGCCTCGCGCAGCGCCGCCGCCATGGCCTCGGTGGCCGGGCGGATGTCGACGGTGAGGAGCCGGTCGGGCCCGGTGAACGCGGTGGCGCGTGCGGCGTCGTCCTCGTCCTTCTGCTCGCCGTGGGGCAGGCGCATCGCGACGTACTCGGCGTCGCCGCCCGCGGCGCGGACCCGGTCGACCGCCAGCCGGCAGAGCCGCCCGGCGGTGAGGGAGTCGACTCCCCCGCTGATCCCCAGGACCAGCGCGGTGGCCCCGGTGGTGGTCAAGCGCTCGGCGAGGAAGGCGACGCGGCGCTCGATCTCGGCGCGCACGTCGAATTCCGCGGCGACCTCCAGGTCGCGGATGATCTCTCGGCGGTCCCGGCCGGGCTCCGTGTCGGTCACGTGGTGTCCCCCTGGGGATGCGGTACGGCTGTTGGCCGATTATCGCCTGTCCGCAACACCGGATGTGACATCGGCGACCTGTTCGTCCGATTTCGGTTCCCCGGACAGCCGGCGGGCGAACCGCTCGTAGTCCACGACCAGACCGTCCCCGTCGACCGTCAGCCGGTACTCGCCGTGCAGCGGGTCGCGGTAGGTGTACACCTCCAGGCCGTCCTCGGCCGGGTGGCGGGTGTAGCGCTGGCGCACCCGGCGCACCCGCAGGGACGGCACGTCGATCCAGGCCACCGCGATGTCGCGGTACTCCCCCGGGCGCAGGCCCAGGCGGCGGATCGGCAGGGTGTTGGTGAGCGGGGTGGCGGCGACGTCCGCGTCCAGGCAGCCCACCAGCTCCGGCAGGGGGCGCCCCCCGGCGTCGGACCAGTGGCCGTCCTGGGCGGTGAGGCGCACCGAGGACGGCCCGCGCGCGGAGAGCACCTCCACCTCCACCTCGCGGGTGGTCCAGGCGAGGTCGGCGCGGACGCCGAAGCGCACGAAGTACCCGGCCCCGTCGTCGTTCACGACGGTCTCCCCGGCCTCCAGGCGGTACCCGTCGGGCGCGGGAAGGAGGGCGCCCAGTCCGAGCCCCTCCGGGACGTCGGTCCGGGCCCAGGCGGCCGGGTGTTCCTTCGGTAACGACATGTCACCGTTCTACCGTTCCGGGACCTCGGCCGCCAAGCCCGTCAGGGGCCCGTACCGCCTCGGCGGCACGGGCCCCGGGAGGAGTGCCGGGGTCCGGTCAGACCGAGGCGTCCTCGACGGCGGTCGGACCGCCGCCGGAGCGGATCTCGGCCTCGACCCGGTCGAAGTCGGCGGCCATCTGGTCGCTGACCCTGCCCAGGCCGTTGAACACGAAGATCGCGGCGAAGCTGAGGGCCGCGGCCGGGACCATCGCGTACAGGCCGGTGCCGAAGACGGCCGCGTCCAGGATGTCCCACAGGATGGCGGTGGCGCCGCCGGCGATCATGCCCGCCAGCGCACCGGCCCAGGTCATCCGCTTCCAGAACACCGACAGCAGCAGGATCGGCCCGAACCCGGCGCCGAACCCGGCCCAGGCGTAGCCCACCAGGTCCATGACCGACCGGTCGCCCCACAGGGCGATGGCCGCCGCGCCCAGGGCGACGGCGATCACCGCTCCCCGGCTGATCCACAGCAGGGTCTTGGGGCTCGCGTCGCGGTCGACGAACGCCTTGTAGCCGTCCTCGGTCAGCGCCGAGGAGGCCACCAGCAGCTGCGAGTCGGCGGTGCTCATGACCGCGGCCAGGATGGCGGCCAGCAGCAGTCCGGCGACCAGCGGGTGGGACAGGGACTCGATGAGGAGCGGGAACACCTGCTCGGGGGTGGACAGCGGGGTGTCGAAGTAGGCGATGCCGATGAACCCGACCAGGACGGCCAGGGCCATGGCGGTGACCGCCCAGGTGACGCTGATGGTGGCGGCGGCCGGGATGTCCTTGACCGAGCGGATGCCCATGTAGCGGGCCAGGATGTGGGGCTGGCCGAAGTAGCCCAGGCCCCAGGCCAGGCCGGAGATGATGACGACCGCGCCCAGGGTCTCGGTGGACACCCACGCCCCGGCCTCGCCGTCCAGGGAGGTGCCGCCCACGGCGGAGAGCAGGCCGTCGCTCTTGGCGGCGACACCCTCGGTCAGGCCCGCGAAGCCGCCCAGGGCGGTGATGGCCAGCACCGGGACGACGAGCAGGGCCAGCCACATCATGGCCGCCTGCACGACGTCGGTGTAGGAGACGGCGAGGAATCCGCCCAGGACGGTGTACAGCACCACGATGCCCACGCCGATGGCGATGGCCGGGGCCGGGTCCAGGCCGAAGACCTGGTCGAACAGGGCGGACATGGCCACCAGGCCGGAGGCGACGTAGAAGAAGTAGAAGACGATGATGAGCAGCGAGGACACCGCGCGCAGCAGGCGCGTGGGGTCGTTGAACCGGTTCTCCAGGAAGGAGGACAGGGTCAGCGAGTCCGAGTCCCCGCCCGTGCGGGCGTCGGTCACCCGCTGGGTGTAGACCCGCAGGCGCGGGGCCAGCAGGATCCAGCTGCCGGCGAAGCCGCAGGCCAGGCCGACGGCGATCCAGGCCTCGCCCAGGCCGGAGACGTAGATCGCGCCGGGCAGGCCCAGCAGCAGCCAGCCGCTGAAGTCGCTGGCGTTGGCGCTCAGCGCCGCCACCCAGGGGTTGAGCTGGCGGCCGCCCAGGACGAAGTCCGATTGGGACACGGTCTTCCGGTAGGCCCACAGGCCGATGGCGACCATGACGGCGAGGTAGACGCCGAAGGTCCCCACAGCCCAGAGTGTGAACTCGTTCAAGTCCGTTCCTCTCGTCGAGAACGCGCCGGGGTTCCTTACGCGTTTCTTACGTGTACTGCCCCGGGATCATCACCATTTGTTCCGCGGGTCACAACACCCGGCCTCGGAAAAACACCACTTCGAGACCTCGCCGAGTCATGGAGCGGGAAGGATTGTCCGCCGCGCCATGCCCCCGGGTGAACTTTCGTCCGCTGGGACAAAAGAACCGAACGCGACTCGATCCCCGGTCCGCACCGCCCGCCCCGCACCGGTATCGACATCCCCGGAACCGCCGCCTAGCCTGGGATCAGGGCGGTGACCGGCCCTCCCCGCGCCCCCGCCCCGCGACGACCCCCGTTCCCGTCCGAGAGTCGAGGACGAACGGCCTTCCCGAGCCGCCGTACAGAAAGCGGGAGGACCATGACGAGCGGAACCGGCCGGACCGGCGGGCGCCGCCGCGGCGACCACCCACCGGTGATGGGCGGCGTACCCCCCGCCGACCCCGACTTCACCGGCCGCGAGGCGATCCTCGAACAGATCCACGACGCCCTGCACCGGAGCGGGGACGCCCGCTACCTCATCGAGGGCGGCAGCGGTGTGGGCAAGAGCCTCATCGCCGGCCAGTACGCGCACCGGTACGCCGACCACTACGACCTGATCTGGTGGGTGCCCGCCGCCACCGACATCGACGCCAACGGCTCCTACCTGCGCCTGGCCGAGCAGATCGGCCTGGACGCCTCCTACGACCACATCGCCCGCACCGTCCGGGACGTGCGCCGGGCCCTGGCCCACGACCCCGGGATCGGGTCCTGGCTGCTGGTGTTCGACGGCGCCGCCGACCTGGAGTCCCTGGCCGCCGACTACATGCCCGAGGGCGGCGGCCGCGTCCTCATCACCGGCCGGGACCGCCGCCGCCCGCACCGCGGCGTGCCGGGCCTCATCGACGGCCGCGTCGTCCCCCGGCTCGACACCGCCGAGAGCCTGTCCCTGCTGCGCAGGCTGTGCCCCGAGCGGCTGGAGCCGATCGGCGCCGGGGAGCGCCTGGCCGAGCAGCTGGAGCACCTGCCGCTGGCCCTGGCCCAGGTCGGCGCGTTCCTGCGGGAGTCGTCGCTGGGCACCGAGGAGTTCCTGGAGCGCTTCGAGGAGCGGTACACGGACAAGGTCACCCGGATGGGCGCCGACGACGAGCACACCGCCCCGCTGGCGGCGGCCTGGGAGATCCAGGCCGAGGAGCTGCTCGCCGGGGACGCGACCGGGCGGGCGGTGGTCGAGCTGGCGCGGCTGTGCGCCTTCCTCGCCCCGCTGCCGCTGTCCCGGTCGTTCTTCGCCCGCGCCCGGGACCTGGCCGCCACGCCGGAGCAGGAGGAGCTGTTCGGCGACGAGGCCCGGCTGGACCGGGTCCTGGAGTTCATGCGGCGGCGACGGCTCGCCTCCGTGCGGCCCGGCACCTTCCACCTGCACGAGCTGTTCCAGGAGGTCATCCGCGACTCGATGCCCCTGGTGGAGAAGGTGCGCTACCGCGACCTGGCGCGCCGGCTGCTGGCCCACAACGACCCCGGGGACCCCGCCGACCCCGCGTACCGCGACCACTACCTGCTGATGCACGCCCACGTGAAGGCCTCCCAGGCCTGGTCCGGGCGCGACCCCCGGGTGCGCGCCCTGGTCCTCAACGTGATCGGCTTCCTCACCGAGATCGGCGAGTACGCCAAGGCGGTCGGCGTCGCCGACCAGGCCGTCAACGCCTGGGGGGACGACCCCGTCCTGCTGCTGCACGCCCGGCTGCGGCGCAACATGATCCGCCGCCTGCACAGCGAGTACACCACCGCCCTGGCCGAGGCGCGCGACATCCACTCCGCCGAGGTGGCCCGCGGCGGTCCCGACTCCGACGAGGCGCTGGAGGCGCTGCGGGCGATCGCCATCGCCCTGAGCGGGCTGGCCAGGTTCGACGAGGCCGAGCGGCTGTTCCGGAGGATCCTCGACCACCGCCGCGACCGGGCGCCCGCCGAGCCGCCCACCCTGGAGGCGGCGCACGACTACTCCCAGGTGCTGCTGGAGCAGGGGAGGTTCACCGAGGCGCTGGAGGTGTCCGAGCGGAACCTGCGCGAGCGCGTCGCCCTGCTGGGGCAGGACCACGTGTCCACCCTGCGCACCGACCTCAACCTGGGGCTGACCCTGATGTTCCTGGGGCGCTGGGAGGAGGCGCGCGACCGGCTGGAGGGCTGCATGGCGCGGTTCGCCGCGCAGTCGGCCGCCGACACCCCGCACGCGCTCCAGGGGCTGCTGTTCCAGGCCGCCGTGTACCGCGCCCTGGGCGACACCGGGGCCGCGCTGGAGCACTCCGCCCGGGCGCTGGCCCTGTACCGGCGGCGCTACCCGGCGACGGTGCGCCAGGCGCTGTACGGCCGGGTGGTGCACATGGTGACCCTGGCCCTGGCCGGCCGCGGCGAGGAGGCGGCCGCCGAGGTGCGGCTGCTGCTCCCGGCGACCGACGAGCGCTTCCCGGCCGACCACCCGTTCCCGGCCTGGGCCCGGGTGGGCGCGGGCATCGCCCTGCGCTCCCGGCAGGCGTTCGCCGCCGCGGCCGACCTGGACCGCGCGGCCCTGGAGCGGCTGCGCGCGCTCTACGGGGCGGGCTCGTTCAACACCCTGGCCGCGGCTCTCAACCTGGCGACGGACCTGTACGGCCTGGAGCGGTACGAGGACGCGCGCGCCCTGGACTCCCTGACCGAGGCCGACTGCCGGGCCCTGCTGGACCCGGGCCACCCGGTCATGCTGACCGCGCGCCGCAACCACCTGGTGAGCCGCCAGGCGCTGGGCGACGACGTCAAGGAGGAGTGGACGGACCTGTACCGGCTGTTCCTGTCCCGGTACGGACCCGCCCACCCCGCCACGGCGTCGATGACCTCCTACACCCGCCAGGACTGCGACGTCCCGCCGGTCGTCGCGGTGTAGGAGGGGGAACGAGGGTGGGCCGTCAGATCTTGGCAGTCGCCAGGAAGGTGGTCCATTCGTCGTTCTTGAATCCGAGCCGGGTGAGGTCCGGGTTCACCGAGTCACGGAAGTGCGATTCACCGGACTCCAGGTTCAGCACCTCACAGCACGCGCCGACATCATAGGAATAGCGGGACTTCCGCCACTGCCCGAAGAATGCCGAACCGTTTTCCGAACGACTGACCATTATCCGTCCACTCTGACTGATATAGCCATGCTGGCCAATGAAAATTTATGCACCCAGCACCGAAAGCCAGACAAATGCAGATATAAGCCACTACAGAAATAGGCCACCCGAGACCCGGATGCCTCGTGTTCACACTGGAGCTTGCCGCACGATCCCGGTGCCGGGCGCAGCGAACAACTCTTTTTTCCACGCGGAACACACGGCGCACAAGCAACACAAGGAGAAGAGGAGATCGCTTTTGCGTAACGTTGCGCGCGACATACCGACCCCGGAAAGAAGCTCGAAAACCGAGGGCACTTCGTGCCCGGATGTCTTTTTATACATCCGCTGATTGACTTCTATGCATTCCCCGGGCCGGCTCCCGGCGCCGGGGACGGCGGCGGCCCGGGTCGCGCGCCTCGACCCGGGCCGCCGCGGCGGGGAGGACGGCCTCCCCTGGAGAAAAGGTACTGCCCGAACCGTCCGGGGGGAGCGATTCGCGTACTTCCGACACGCCTTGTTCACCGACGCGCGGGAGGGCGAACGCGAACGGCCCCCCTCCCCCGCCGCCGACAGGGGAGAAGGGCCGGGTCCAGTGGACCGCCAGGGACTAGTCCCAGTCCAGGCCGCCGCCGGTCTGGTACTCGATCACGCGGGTCTCGAAGAAGTTCTTCTCCTTCTGGAGGTCCATCATCTCGCTCATCCACGGGAACGGGTTCTCCGTCTCGCCGAAGATGGGCGCCAGGCCGATCTGCTCGGCGCGGCGGTCCGTGATGAAGTGCATGTACTTCTCGCACAGCTCCGAGTTGAGGCCGAGGATGCCGCGCGGCATCGTCTCGCGCCCGTAGGCGACCTCCAGCTCGCACGCGTCGGTCAGCATCTGCCGGACCTCCGCCTGGAACTCCTCGGTCCACAGGTGCGGGTTCTCGATCTTGATCTGGTTGATCACGTCGATGCCGAAGTTCAGGTGGATCGACTCGTCGCGCAGGATGTACTGGTACTGCTCGGCGATGCCGACCATCTTGTTCCGGCGGCCCAGCGACAGGATCTGCGCGAAGCCGGTGTAGAACCACATGCCCTCGAAGATCACGTAGAACGCCACCAGGTCGCGCAGGAAGGCCTGGTCGGCCTCCGGGGTCCCGGTGCGGAACTCCGGGTCCTCCAGGTTCTGCGTGTACTTGAGCGCCCAGGCGTCCTTCGCCGTGATGGACGGGATCTCCCGGTACATGTTGAAGAGCTCGCCCTCGTCCAGGCCCAGGCTCTCGCAGATGTACTGGAAGGTGTGCGTGTGCACGGCCTCCTCGAACGCCTGGCGCAGCAGGTACTGCCGGCACTCGGGGTTGGTGAGCTGGCGGTACACCGCCAGGACGATGTTGTTCGCCACCAGCGACTCCGCGGTCGCGAAGAACCCCAGGTTCCGCTTGAGCATGAGCCGCTCGTCCTCGGTGAGCCCGTCACGGGACTTCCACAGCGCGATGTCGGCCTGCATGGCGACCTCGGTGGGCATCCAGTGGTTGTTGCACCCGGCGAGGTACTTCTCCCAGGCCCACGTGTACTTGAGCGGGAGGAGCTGGTTGACGTCGGCGCGGGCGTTGATCATCGCCTTGTCGTCGACGTTGACGCGCGCGGCGTCGCGCTCGATCTCGCCGAGGCCGCTGGCGGCGCTCGCGGTGTTCTCAGAGGTCGCGGTCATGTGTCTTTCCTTCTCCGGGAGGGCCCGGAAACGCATCGTGGGGCTTGGGGCGGGCCGCCCTCCCCTGTCGGGGGGAGGGCGGCCCGGATCACGTCGACGGGTCCTACTGGCAGGCCTCGCACTCGGGGTCGTCGATGGAGCAGGCCTGCCCCTCGACGATCTCGAACTCGTCCACCTCGTCCGGCTCCCGCACCGGCTCGGCGACGGGCGCCGGACGCGCGGCCGCCGCGGGGGCGGGGGTCGGCGCCGGGGCGGCGGCCGGGGTCGGGGTGGCAACCGGGGCCGCCGGGGTGGCCGAAACCGCGTTCAGCCGGCCGTCCGTCCCCTTGATCGTGCTCTTCTCCACGTGGGTGGCGCTCTGCGACCGCAGGTAGTAGGTGGTCTTGAGGCCCGAGCGCCAGGCGCGCCGGTAGAGGGCGTCCAGCTTCTTGCCGCTGGGGGCCGCCATGTACAGGTTGAGCGACTGGGCCTGGTCGATCCACTTCTGGCGGCGGGCGCCGGCGTCGACCAGCCAGTCGGGGTCGACCTCGAACGCGGTGGCGTACAGCGCCTTCAGGTCGTCCGGCACGCGGTCGATCAGCCCGAGGCTGCCGTCGTGCAGCTTGAGCTGGGAGACCATGTCCTCGTCCCACAGGCCGCGGGCCTTGAGGTCGCGGACCAGGTAGTCGTTGACGACGGTGAAGTCGCCGGACATGTTCGACTTGACGAACAGGTTCCGGTACACCGGCTCGATCGACTGGCTCACGCCGGTGATGTTGGCGATGGTCGCGGTGGGCGCGATCGCCATCACGTTGGAGTTGCGCATGCCGGTCTTCTTGACCTTCTCGCGCAGCGAGAACCAGTCGAGGGTCTGGCCGCGGTCCATGTCGAGGTCGCCGCCGCGCTCCTTGGCGAGGAGCTTGACGGAGTCGATCGGCAGGATGCCCCGGCTCCACAGCGAGCCCTCGAAGGTCTCGTAGGCGCCGCGCTCGGCGGCCAGCTCCATGGAGGCCTCGATGGCGTGGTAGCTGATCAGCTCCATGCTCTCGTCGGCGAACTCCACGGCGCCCTGGGAGGCGTAGGGCAGGCGCAGCTTGAACAGCGCGTCCTGGAAGCCCATCAGGCCCAGGCCCACGGGGCGGTGGCGCATGTTGGCGCGCTCGGCCTCGGGGATCGTGTAGAAGTTCACGTCGATGACGTTGTCGAGCATTCGCACGGCGGTGCGGACGGTGCGGCGCAGGCGCTCGGTGTCGATGCCGTCGGGGCCGACGTGCTGGGCCAGGTTGACCGAGCCCAGGTTGCAGACCGCGACCTCCTCGGCGTCCGTGTTGAGCGTGATCTCGGTGCACAGGTTGGAGGAGTGCACCACGCCGACGTGCTGCTGCGGCGAGCGCAGGTTGGACGGGTCCTTGAAGGTGATCCAGGGGTGGCCCGTCTCGAACAGCATGGTGAGCATGCGGCGCCACAGGTCGACGGCGCGGACCCGCTTGAAGACCTTGATGCGGCCCTCGTCGGCGGCCTTCTCGTAGGCGGCGTAGGCCTCGGCGAAGGCGGTGCCGTACAGGTCGTGCAGGTCGGGGACCTCGTTGGGGGAGAACAGGGTCCACTGGCCGTCCTGCTCCACCCGCTGCATGAACAGGTCCGGAACCCAGTTCGCGGTGTTCATGTCGTGGGTGCGGCGGCGCTCGTCGCCGGTGTTCTTGCGCAGGTCGAGGAATTCCTCGATGTCGATGTGCCAGGTCTCCAGGTAGGCGCACACCGCGCCCTTGCGCTTGCCGCCCTGGTTGACCGCGACCGCGGTGTCGTTGGCGATCTTCAGGAACGGGACGACGCCCTGGCTCTTGCCGTTGGTGCCCTTGATGTGCGAGCCCAGGCCGCGCACCGGGGTCCAGTCGTTGCCCAGGCCGCCGGAGTACTTGGACAGCATCGCGTTGTTGCTGATGCCGTGGAAGATGGCCTGGAGGTCGTCGCCGATGGTGGTGAGGAAGCAGGACGACAGCTGGGCGCGGACCGTGCCGGAGTTGAACAGGGTGGGCGTGGACGCCATGAAGTCGAACGAGGACAGCAGCTCGTAGAACTCGATGGCGCGGGCCTCGCGGTCGTCCTCGTTCAGGGCCAGGCCCATGGCGACGCGCATGAAGAACGCCTGCGGCAGCTCGTACCGGGTCTCGTCGCTGTGCAGGAAGTACCGGTCGTACAGGGTCTGGAGCCCGAGGAAGGTGAACTGCTCGTCGCGGTCGGCGTGCAGGGCCTTGCCCAGGCGCTCCAGGTCGAACTTGGCCAGGGCCGGGTCGAGCTGGCCCAGGTCGATGCCGCGGCTGATGTACGCGGGCAGGTAGGTGGCGTAGCGCTCGGCCATGTCGGTCTGGGTGGCGGCGTCGGGGGCACCGGCGATGAAGCTCAGGGCCTCGCTGCGCAGCTTGTCCAGCAGCAGGCGGGCGGCGACGTAGGAGTAGTCGGGGTCGACCTCGACGTAGCTGCGGGCGGCCATGATGAGGGCCAGCTCGACCTCGGAGTCGGGGATGCCGGGGTACAGGCCGCGCCGGGCCTCCGCGAGGACCTTCTCCGCCGAAACACCGGCCAGTCGCGCACAGGCCTCGGTCACCACGTGCTCGATCCGGTCGAGCGCGGCGGGGGGCGCTCCCTCGGTGGCCGGCTCGGGCCGAACGGATGCGGGCGCGGCCTCGACGTCAAGGGTCATACAGCGGCTCCAACCTCGAATTGAAGAAGTCCCGGCGGGGTGGGGACGGTGGCTACTGGGTCGTGCGGCGCCCACTGGGCGACCGGCGCACCGGGTGCGTACGGTCGTCGCGGTGTGTCACGGGTCGCCCTCTCCCAAGCCCCCGTTCCCTACAAGCGCAGCACGGCGATGCGTGCGCGCCGGTGTTCGGTTCTCGTTCGCGCGGGCCGTCGTCCGGCCGCCCGGAAACTCGGGGGTTCCGGGCCGGTCGCGGCGGTCGCGTCCCACTGATCCGGCAGGGCCGTCCCGGGATCTCTCCGGCGTTCCCTGCCACCCCGAAGGGTGAAGCACCAGCGGGAGTTGATACTACATCTAGTGGCTGCCGCCAGGAACCATCCCAAGATAGTGGCGTGTCGTCGATTTCTCACGTTCTTCGATGAACGTCGAACTCGCCCTCGGAGCGTGGTATGGGGCACGCATCGGGCCACGTGGAACGGCGTCACCGGGGGTCCGGAGCGGGTCCGGCACGGGTGTCCGGGCGACCCGTCGGAGGGCGGTCGTGGCAAGCCTAAGACTCCCGCGGAGCGGTTCGCGCCCGACCCCGCCGCGGCGATGGGCGCCCCGGCCCGGGAAGCCCGCCACCGCGCCGCCGGACGGCCCCGGAGAACCTGGCGTACCCGGTCGGCTCCGGCCGCACGCGCGGGCCCGGGAAGCCCCTGGAGCGACCTAGGTCACCTTCGTCGCGGGCGTTTCGCACACGCACCCGGACACACCCGGACATCCCCTGACGCCGCGCCGCAGGTGTCCCAGGGACGGGTACGGCACGCCGGGGCGTCGGGACACGGCGGCCGGTTCGGGTGGCGGCCCCGAGACACGGCGGCCTGGCCGGGGGCAGCCCGGGGACACCGCACGGCGGGGCCGGGGCGGCGGGGGCACGGCGGCCCGACCGGTGGCTGCCCCAAGACACGGCGGGGCGGAGGGCCACAGCGGCCGGGCCGGGGGGTCGTCCGGGAACACGGCACGATGGGACCGGATGACGGCCCGGGGCCACGGCACGGCGGGACGGACGGCGGCCCGGGGACACAGCGGAGGACGGAGGCGCCCCGCCCCCGCTCACTCCTCGTCGAGGCGGCGGTCCAGGTCGTCCTCGGGCAGGCCGCGGTCGGCGCGGATGCGGAAGCGGATCCGCAGCAGCTCCCACAGCAGGTCGTGGACGTAGGGCGTGAGGTCGCGGTCGAGGAACCGGCGCGCCCCCTCGGTGGCCCACCGCTCCGCGCCCTCCAGATCGTCGTGTGCGTACAGCGCCTCGGCGACGTGGAGGTAGGTCTGGAGTCCGCGCGGTTCTTCGCTCTCCAGCCGTTTGAGCTGCGCCCTGGCCTGCTCCATCTCGTCGAGCTGGAGCAGGGCGCCCGCGCTCAGGGCGCGCGCGTCGATGACCGTGGGGCCGCCGTCGTCGATCGCCCGCTGGTACGCGGCGCAGGCGCGCTCGTACTCCTGGGCGATCTCCCACTGCTCGCCCGCCCGGACGAACAGCTCCGCGCGGGAGATCTCGCTCCCGGCGTCGACCCGGTTGGCCAGATCGAGGAGCCGCGCGGCGACCTCGCCGTGTTCGCCCGAGCGGACGGCGTGGAATTCCAGACGGTCGAGCTCGGCCGTCGTCACGCGGGTCACCCGCATCGTCCATCCACCTTCCGCATTCGCACGCGGCGCTAGCGCCTGGCACGCTCCAACGCCTGCCAGAACCCTTGGCGCAGCCCGTCCCGGACCTCGTCGCGCAACAGGTGGTCGATCGGCAGCGAGGACCCCTGGAGCAGACGCGCCTCCAGGTCGGAGGGCATCCGGGGCCTGCGGGCGAGGACGGCCTCGACCCACAGGGCGGGGGCTTCGCGCGCGATCGACTCCGCGAAGTCGTTCCCTTCCCGGCGCGCGACATGCACCGCTTCGTCAACGGTATGCGCGACGGAGGGCGTCTGCTGGGGATATCCGTGACCGGGCCGGGATTCGTGATATCCGGTCGTCCCGAACCCGGTCTCATGGGCGGGACCAGTCGGCGGTGCGCCCCCGTAGGGGCCCACCCCGCCATGGGAGGCGGAGTCAGTTGCCGTACTGGTCCCATAGGTAGGGTTTGCGTCGTTCGCACCCCCGTACCCGGACTCGTTACCGCCCGGGAACCTCGGGTCCTGTGGCTGCCCCGCTCTGGGTGGCGCGTGCCCCTGGCGCCCGTCCTCGGCGAAGGAGCGCTGGGGCCCCGTCCCGTTGGCGAACGACTGCTGGGGGCCGGTGCCCGCGGCGAAGGACTGCTGCGGCCCCGTCCCCGCCGAGAACCCCTGCTGGGGCCCCGACATCGACTGCGGCTGCCGGCCGGGCACGCCGTACCCGCCCTGGTCGCCGCGCAGCGACGGGTGGCTCCCGGTGGCCGGGTAGCCGCCGGTCTGCGGCGGGTACCCGCCGCCCGCGGCGGACGGCTGGCCGCCGGAGGGGAACCCGTTGGCGTCGATGGCGCCGCCGCGCCCCTCGGTGGCCGGCCCGGCGAGGTGGTCGCCGCCGCGCTGCTGGGCCAGGGTGCGGCGCATCGCGCGCAGCTGCTCCATGGCGGTGCCCTGGGCGACCGCCTGTCCGCCGGTCCCGGCGAACATCGCCTCCAGGCCGCCGGTGGAGGTGTCGACCGGCTCCACCCGGGAGCCCCCGGGCTGGGCGGTGGCGACGGGGCGGCGCGGGGTCTCGGGGGCGGAGTGCCCCCGGCCGTTGGCGAACGGGGTGGTGGTCTTGGCCGCGGTCTCCTGGGGGGCGGAGCCGCCCGAGAGCAGGCTGACGTGCGGGCGCAGGTGCCCTGCGCCGATCTCGATGAGGTCGTCGCACTCCCGGCGCAGCGCGCGGGAGATCGTCCAGTTGCCCTCGACCGAGACGTGCACGACGGTGACCCGCACACCCATGTCCTGGACCTCGGCGACCACCGGTGCCATGTCCTCGTCCCCGCTGACCAGGACCACGTCGCACAGGGCGCCGGTCCGGGCCAGGGTGGTGAGGTCGCGCTGGACGTAGCTCTCCACGCCCTCGCGGCGGCCCGGTCTGATCCGCGCGGCCCGGAACTTCACGCCGGGGATGTCCGCGATGCCCTCCTGCTCCTGGGTACGGCGGTCGTCGGAGACCGCCTCGTACCAGTAGCAGCGCAGCAAGGGCAGGCCGGTGCGGTCGCGTGCCACCTCGTTGAGGAACTGCACGAGACCGGAGTAGTCCCAGGAGACGGAGTCCCGGTTGCGGGTTCCGTGCACGGCCATCGCGCCGTCCGCGAGAAGGTATCCCGCGTCGACGAACAACGCGCAACGGTCCACGACATCGCCCCCTTCCCTGTTGACTCTGGGGCCATATCCATGACCGGGGCACAGCCTAGCCAAGTCTGTATGGTTTTGCGTGCTCCTTGCGAACACGGACAGTCACGGTTGGGACAACCGGCTGTGAGGAAACCCGCGGAGAGGCGCCAGCGGGCGCCTCTCCCGGTACCGGGCCCCTTTGCCGGAGCGGGGTTTCAGGTCCGCATCGGGGCCACCAGGGCGACCACTCCGGCCAGCACCGCGTCCTGCTCCGACAGGATTCGGATGTCCGTTTCCCTGCCCAGCACGGGGGCGAACCGGACGATGTCGGTACCGAAGGCCATCGGGTCCCCCGACGCGCCCCGCGCCGACCCCGCGAACACATTGTCGGCCGTCCCGTGGCCGTCCACGGGCACCGCCGTCGCCCCGTCCACCGTCACCCGGTCGCCGCCCAGGTCCGCGTCGCCCTCCCAGGCGACCACGTCCACCTGCGCGGGGACCGACGCGGGCAGCAGGCCCGACACCGGGAAGCGCAGCCCCGACGCGTCGTGGAACACCGCCCCGGTCTCGTCCAGGACCATCGCCTGGTTGTAGGAGCCGATCGACGGGTCCTCCAGAACGACCACCAGGCTCCAGCCCGCGTAGAGGGCGCGCCCCTCCATCGCCGGGACGTCCGCGACCCACCACTGGCCGCCGCCCTGTGCCCGCACGATCTCGGTGACGTCGGCGAACGCCTGGTAGGCGGGGAAGCCCGGCAGCTCGGCCGAGCGCACGTCGGTGGCGGTGACCGTGTGGTAGACGTCCTGCGCCGGCCCCTTGATCCGCGCGGTGTGCGAGCCGTGCGAGCCCGCCGCCGAGAAGTACAGGCCCGCCCAGCGCACCCGGCCGCCCTCGGGCAGGGCCCAGGTGGCGGAACTGGAGGCGGTGGTGGTGGGGTTCCAGTCGTCGTCGCGCGGGGCCATCACCCAGTTGTCGTTGTCCCGGGCGTCCCCCAGGCGCTCGCGCGCCTGGGCGCACGGGCCGTCCGCGGGGGGCTCCTCCGGCTCGGGGGTCGGTTCCGGGGTCGGCTCCGGGTCGTAGCCCGGCGGGGTCCGGTCGCCGGATTCCGTGACCGCATCGTCATCGGCCCCGGTCTCCGGCTCCGACGGGGTCACCTCCGGCTCGGAGGGCTCACCGGCCCCTTCCGACCCGGGGGCCTCCGGCGTCCCGGTCAGGGGGCCGTCCGGCCCGAGGCCGGGCAGGCCCGGCGCGGCCGGATCCGGCTCGCGGGGGGCGCGCGCCAGGTCGGCGTCCTCCTCCGGGGGGGCCGTCGGCTCCGGCGAGGGCTCGGGGCCGGGCTCGGCCCCGGGGGCGCCGGGGCGGCCCCACCACGGCCAGGGCCACCGGTCCTCCGGCTCGGTGCAGGTCATCAGGGAGTTGCCGACGGTCTCCACTGTCACCCGGCCGGCCGTCGCGTACCGGGCGGGCACGCCCTCGGCGGTGACGCCCCGCTCCCCGGTGGCGGCCGCGCTCACCGTGCCCGACGACACCGTCGCCGAGGCGGGCACGTCGAGCCGGGCGTCCGGGGAGACGGTCACGTCGAAGAAGTAGGTGCTGTTCTCGCCCGCGCCCATCGCCGGGCGCACGCACTCGCCGCCGTCGGAGTCGGCCGCGCAGCTCCAGTCGCCCTCGCCGTCGGCCATGCGCACCGCGTTGCCCGCGCCGCCCGAGGAGACCATGTCCACGCCGGGGGGCAGGGTGATCATGGCGACGACCTCGGCGAGCGTGGGCGCGCCCAGGTTGCGCACGTCCAGCACCATGATCCCGGAGCCGCCCGGGACCAGCGCGCCCACCGGGTCGATGCCCACCGCGAACAGCGCCTCGGGGGCCTCCTCCGCCGGGACCTCCTCCTCGGGGACGTCCGCGGGCGGCACCGCCGGGGGCGGGTCGGGCTCGCCCGGGCGCGGCGGGGACTGCGGGTCCGGGTCCCGGGGGTCGGCGAGCGGGGCGGCGGGCGGGGCACCCGGAGCCCGGGGCGCCCCGGGCGGGGTGTCCGGGTCGGGCGCGGCGGCGGGCGGCTGCACCACCGGGGACCAGGGGTCCGGGGCGGCCTCGTTCTCGGGCGGGACCGGGGTCTGCCCGGCCACCAGGGCCAGTGCGGCGGCGACCGCCACTCCGGCCGCGGCGACGCCGCCCGCCGTGGCCTGCTGCTGGCGGCGCGACATCCGGCCCCACCAGGCCCCCGTGGCCGCGCCGCCCGGGGTGAGGGCCAGGTAGCCGGTGGCGCCGACGCCGACGACCAGGGGCAGGACCACCCCGCGCAGGCCGACGTTGACGTCCATCAGCTCCGCGTACACCTCGCGGCAGTCCGCGCAGCCGTCCAGGTGCTTGTCGACCTTGCCGGTGTCGCGCTTGGACAGGCCGCCCCGGACGTACCCGCCGAGCAGGCCCACCGTGGGGCGGCAGGCCTCGGCGACGGTGCCGCCCGCCAGGTGCATCTGGAGGTAGGCCTGGCGCAGGCCCTCCCGGGCGCGGTAGGCCAGGGCCGCGACGCCGTTCGGGTTCAGGCCCAGGATCGCGGCGGCCTCCGAGGGTTTGGCCCCCTCGATCTCGGTGTGCCACAGCACCGCCTGCCAGCGTTCGGGCAGCGAGAGGAAGGCGCGGGCGATCAGCGAGCGCTCCAGGCCCTCCAGTGCGGGGTCGACGAAGGGGACGCCCGGGTCGAGGCTCTCCATGTCGTCGGTGACGACCTGGCGCTTCTCCCCGCGTCCGCGGTCGTAGGCGGCGTTGCGGACCGCCGTGAGCAGGTAGGGGCGGAACGAGTCCGTCGGGCCCTTGCCCCGCTGGATGACGCTGAGCACCCGGGTGAACGCCTCGGCGACCGCGTCCTCCACCTCGGCGTCACCGCGCAGCAGCTGCCGGGCCAGGCCGCGGGCGCAGGCGGCATGGCGTTCGTACAGCACGGCGTATGCGGAGGTCTCGCCCTCCCGCACACGGCGAATGTACTCGGCGTCACCCGCCAGTACCTCGGTGTGGTCAGCCTCGGCGTCGGACACCCGAACGTCCCTTTCTCATGTGGGGTGGGGGCCGAAGGAGTAGGGGTTCCCGGCCTGCGAAGAAACACGTCAAAGAAATATCCCGTATCCGCGTCATCACCGCCACCGATCTCCGTAATCAGGGTGAGAGCGCGCGGGAGGGCCTGTTGCGGGGGCACGGGCCCGACCGCGCGCCGGGAGGGGAGGAGAGCATGGCCGAGACGGACACCGTGGCGGTGCGCGGACTGCGCGCCCCGTGGGAGCGCAGGAGCCGGGAGACCGGTTGGATGTCGCCGGAGGACTGGTGGACGCCGACCGTGGACCTGGTGTGCGCGGCGTTCCTCACCGGCGGGGACCTGCCGCAGGCGTGCGCGCGGCTGGGCCAGGCCCGGGCGCGCGCCGGACTGGGGATCGGCGAGAGCCTGACCGACCTGGCGGCGTTCACCGAGGTCGCCGGGTGGTGCGACCCTCCCCTGGAACTGGTCCGGGCGCTGGCCGAGGGCTGGGCCGAGGCGGGTCGGGACCGGGAGACCTGCCTGGACCCGCTCACCGGGCTGGGCACGCCCGAATACCTGCGGACCCGGCTGGGCGAGCTGTACCGGAACACGGACGGGACGGGGCACCGGCTGGTCGTGGTGCTGCTCGACCCGGCGCTGGACCCGTGGCGGCGGGCGGCGCGGATGATCGTGCTCGCGTACGAGCTGTCCCGGTTCTTCACCCGCGGGGAGTCCGTCTGCGTGCTGGGGCGGGGGCGGATCGCGGTCCTCGCCCTGGACCGGCCCGACCTGGACGGCGAACTGGACCGGCTGCGCAGCGGAACGGGCTGGGAGCACGGGGCGGCGGTGTGGGCGACGCCGCTGCCCGCCACGCACCAGGGGGCGCTGGCGCTGATCGACCGGTTGGGGGGTCGGTCGCCGTGACCGTATGAGCGCCGCCCCGTGCCGCGTGGCCCGCCTTGAGGGGGGCTGGGCCCGGCGCGGGGCGGTAGGGCCGACCTGGTTCCGCTGAGGGGACGGACCGGGGCGGCCCCGCCGGGCGACGACCGCGGACCTTCTGGCCCCGAGGGGCGGTCCGCGCCGTCCGGCGACGGGGGCGCCGTCAGGGCGCCCCGGGAGGCGCGTCCACTGGGGAGGTGGGCGCGCCTCCTTCGTCCCGTGAACCGATGACGGGACCTCAGCCGGGGTTGACCCGGCCGCGGGTGACGGCGAAGACGGTGCGCTTCCACACCGAGGTCGGCACGGGCTTGACGGCGGCGAGGCGCTGCTCGTAGCCGCCGGGCGCGGCGTACAGCGAGGCGAAGGACTCCGCGCCCCGCCCGGACAGGAACGCGGACGCCGCGTCGCCGGTCCCGCCGGCCGCACCCCGCTCCGACAGCACCCCGGGGACGCCGAGGTACCCGGCCGCGGACCGGCCGCCCGCCGCCCGCGCGCCGGAGTCCTCGGCGGGCACCGCGGTGTGCGGCCGCACGCCGGCCTCCGCCGCGGGGGCCTCCGGCCCGGGAGGTCCGTCCGCCGCGCCGGGGAGCACGACGGGCGCCTGCGCCGCGGAGGACTCGACCGCCCCGGGCGGTGCGGCCCCCTCGGGACCGCGCGGGTGCGGTGCGACGGAGTCTGGCCCTTCGGCGACCGCGCGGGCGGCGTCGGCGGCGGCGAGGGCCTCGGCGTCCAGCCGCACCGTCTCCCCGGCCGGATCCCCGCCCGGAACCCGGTCGGCCGGTGTCTCCGCAGGAGCGGCCTCAACAGCCGCCAAGCCCTCCACACCCGAACGAGCCGCGTCCTCGACCGGAACCGCGGCGTTCGACACCTCCACCTGGACGACCTCGGCGTCCGGCACAGAAGCCCCGGACTCCCAGGCCACCGCACGAGCGGCCTCAACAGCCGCCAAGCCCTCCACACCCGAACGAGCCACATCCTCATCCGGCACCTGACCGGTCGCCACCTCCGCCCGGGCGGCGTCGGCGGCGGCGAGGGCCTCGGCGTCCAGCCGGACCGTTTCCCCCGCCGGGTCCCCGGTGGCGACCTGCGGCTCGACGGCGGTCTCGGGCTCCTCCGCGACCGCGGGCGCACCGGCGTCCGCCCGGGGGCCGACGGCCTCGGCGCCGGCCGCCGTGTCCTCGACCGGTGCGGCGGCGGGGCTCCCGTCCTCCTCCGGGGCGAACAGCGACACCCCGCGGTACAGCAGGGACTCCTCGCGCTCGGGCTCGGGCGCCTCGGCCGCCGGCTCCTCCTCGGGCGCTGCGCCGTGCCGGGGCTCCTCCTCTTCCCCTTCCTCCTTCTTCTCCGCGCGGGCACGCCGGTCGGCGCCCATGACCAGGAAGACGTCCGTCTCCTCGGCGTCCGGATCGGCGGCCTCCTCCTCACCCCAGACGTTGACGACGCTCGGGTCGGCGGGGCGCGGCGGGCCGACCACGCGTGGAGCGCGGGTCCAGCCCTCGGCCGGGGGCGCTTCCGGCCGTGGTCGTTCCGGAGCGGGGGCCGCAGGCGGCGCGACCGAGGCCTGGGGCCCCGACGCGTCGTACCGGGGCTCCGCCTCGTACCGGGGTTCCGGGCGCGGCGGCTCAAAAGGCCGCTGTTCGGGGCGCGGGGGCTCGGGGGCCCACGGCGGGGCCTCACGTTGGGGCATGGGCGTGCCGCTGAGGAAGGCCTCGGCGACCGAGTCCTGCGCGAAGGTCCGCGGCGGCTGCTGCGGGCCGGACGGCCCCTCGGCGTACGGAGTGGGCGGCAGTCCCTCCCAGGACTGCTCACGCTCGAACTGCTGCCGCCCCGGCACGAAGCCCTGGTGCCCGGTCGCGCCGGGGCCTCCGCCCTGCGCGGCGCCTCCCGGGTAGGGGGTGCCCTGAGCCTGCTGCCCGCCGGAGGGGCCCGCCCATCCGGACTGGTCGCCCGAGGGGGAGCCCCGGTCCGCCTGCGCGTGGGGGCGGCCCGGTCCGCCGGGCCCCGCGGGGCGCTGCGCACCGGACGGGTCCCCCCAGCCCGGCTGCCCGCCGGACGGAGCACCCCACCCGGAACGCCCGTCCGAGGGCGCGCCCCACCCCGGCTGCGCGCCGGAAGGAGTGTTCGGCTGCGGGTGGTCGGAGGCGGGGAACCATCCCTGCTGAGCGCCGGAGGCCGGCCCGCCCGGAGGAGCACCCGGCGCCGGTCGGCCGTCGGGGGGCGTGCCCGGGCCTGCGGCCGGTGCCGGCCGACCGCCCGAAGGCGCTCCCCATCCCGGTTGGGCGCCCGAGGGGGTGTTCGGCTGCGGCCGCCCCTGCGCGGGGCCCCGGCCCGGCTGCGCCCCGGAGGGCGTGTGCCCCTGTTCGGCACCCCATCCCTGCTGCGCACCGGAAGGGGCACCCGGGGCCGGTCGGCCGCCCGAGGGCGCGCCCCACCCGGGCTGCGCACCCGAGGAGGCATCCGGACGCGCATGCTCGGACGCCGGGAACCAGCCCGACTGCGCACCAGAGGGCGTGTGCGGGTGTCCCCGGTCGGCGCCCCACCCGGGCTGCGCACCCGAGGAGGCATCCGGACGCGCATGCTCGGACGCCGGGAACCAGCCCGACTGCGCCCCGGAAGACGTGTGCGGGTTCCCCTGTTCGGGACCCCACCCCTGCTGCGCACCCGACGGAGCGCCCGGGGCCGGCCGGCCGCCCGAGGGCGCGCCCCACCCCGGCTGGGCGCCCGAGGGGGCGTTCGGGTCCGGACGGGCGTAGGCCGGGGGCGGGATGTCGGGTGTCCGGGGACCCGGCTCCCCCTCGTCGGGTTCCGGGTTCTGCTCGTACCGGTTCATCGTCCGCTCCCCGTGCTCGGGCCGCCGTCGATCGCTCGGTCCAGGGCCGCCAGCGCCACCGTCTGCACCAGCCGGTGCGTGCTCTCCGCGATCCGGCGCGGCAGCACCTCCGTCCCCTGCGCCAGGTGGCGGTCGTGCGGCAGGGCGATCACCTCCGCACCGCTCTCGGCGATGATCTTCGCGGTGCGGGCCACGTCCAGACCGCGGTCCTCGCCGCGTTCCTGGTCGAAGACCACCACCACGGTCCGCTCCGCCTCCCGGGCGCGTCCCTCGGCGGCCATCACGTCCAGTTCCCGGCCGACCCGCAGCACCGCGTCGCGGGTCGCCCGCACCACCCGCACCCGCGCGTGCGCGCCCGGCGCCACCGTCTCCAGGAACCCCCCGCCGCGCTCCCCCACCACGAGGGTCACCCCGAAGAACCGGGACACCGGCAGCAGCCCCGACGCGTAGGCGTCGGCGTCGGCCGGGTCGGTGCGCGCCGTCCACAGCCGGTCGGTGACCTCCCCCAGCCCCTCGCACGCCGTCTCGAAGGTGCCCGGGTCGGCCTGCGCCAGGTCGCCCGGCCCGGCCGCCCCCAGCCGGGTGGCCAGCGACGGCTCCCGCCCGGTGGCGTCCACCGCCAGCACCCGGTCGTGGCGGAAGTGCGCGAGCGCCCGGGCGATCAGCGCCGCCACCACCGCGGCGTCGGCGCCCGTCCCCAGGTCGTCCACCGCGATCCGCCGGCCGGTGGCCGTGGACCGCTGGAGTCCGGCACCCAGGGCGATGGCGCGGGCCACCTCGTCCACCGGCCGGAACGGCCGCAGCACCGCCCGCCCCATCCGGCGCGCCCACCGGTCGCCGGAGACCGGCGCGACGCTCTGCCCGACCTGTTCGGTGTTCATCGGTCCCCCGCTCAGAACGTGCCGAGGAGGCGCTGGTAGGTGCCGAACGCCCCGATGGCCAACGGCACCAGCACCACGACGGCGACGGCCTCGAATCTGCTGGTGACCCCGCGCAGCCGGGCCCGCACGTGCTCCGGCTGCTCCACCGACAGCACCACCACGGGGATGGCGGAGACCGCCACGGCGATGCCCAGCGCCGGCCACACACCCCACGAGTACGCCTGCGTCCAGGAGAACAGGAACGCCGCCAGCACCACCAGGCTCGCGGCGGTGAGCGCGGCCTTCTGCGCCACCAGCGGGAACAGCCGCGCCCGGCTGGCCACCACGATGGCCAGCACCGTGGACAGCCCGGCCGTCCACGGGTCGAAGTGCGTGGCCAGCCCGATGCCCGCGGTCGCGGTGGCCACGGCCACCGCGAGGGTGGCGATGACGAGGCTGCGGTGCGCGCCCGCCACGGAGGCGAGCACGTCGCCGCGGGTCACCGGGTCGCCGGAGCTGCGCCTGTCGTCGAGGACGGCCAGCCCGGAGAACATCAGGGCCAGTCGCAGCAGCAGGCTGAGCAGCACCACGCACGCCACGGTCATGACGGCGGCCACCTGGTACGCGGGCAGTCCCAGTGCCGCGGCCGCCGACCACACGACGGCCAGGACCAGGCCGGTGCCGCCGCCGGTGAGCCCGCCCCGGCCCAGGCCGGAGGTGAGGCCGAGCATCAGGACGAGCACGGCGATGAGGGCGGCGAGCCCGCCCCAGCGCGCCCACTCGGGCCATCCGAACAGGTCGCAGGCGAGCCACAGGGTGAGCCCGCCGACGGCGGCCCCGGTGATGGACAGCGCGGTGCCCAGCGCCTCGCGCCAGGTGGGGCCGATGGCGGCCCCGGCCACCATGAGCAGGGCGGCGGCCACGGCGAGCCCGATCATGCCGCCGGTGGAGGGGGCGTACAGGTGCGCGGTCCAGGCGCCGGTGAGGGCGAGCGCGACGAGCGACCCGGTCGCCGTCCACCTGGCGGCCATGGGGTTCCAGCGGCCGCTGTGGTCGTCGATGGCCTTGGACACGGCCTCGGGCACCTCGTGGACGACCGGTGCCGGCACCGGTTCCTCGGCCCGGACCAGCCGCAGCACCGCGCCGTCGGTGATCTGCCGGTCGGCGAGGGTGGCATCGCCGTCCAGAACGGTCCCGGACGCGGTGACCAGGTGGCGCAGTCGCGCCGGGTTCTCGACGGGGTCGCCGAGGAGTTCGAGCACCTCCGGCATGAGCGCGCCCACGGGTTCGCCCGCGGGCAGGACCGCGTCCACCCTGCGCTCCTCGCCGACGAGCGTCACGCGGCTCCAAGCGGTCATGGCCTTCCCATCCTGCTGTGTTCGCTGTTCTGCGGCCGCGCCGGGCGCGGTGTCGTTCCGGGCTCCGGGCACGCGGGCCCGGCGGGTCGGGGTCAGGCCGGCACATCGGTGACGGCGACGCGTTCGACGTAGCCGTTGCCGATGAGCCAGCGGAGGGTCGGCACGGGCGGCACCTCGCCGAACCCGGCCGTGTCGAGGGTGAACTGGAGGCCGCCGCCGGGCGCTCCGCCGTCGGCGGGCGCGGTGGTCGCGGTGACCTGGAAGGGGTGGATCACCCGGTAGCGGTGGTAGAGCGGGGCGCCGTCGGCGTCGGTGCGCGCGTACTCGGGGAGCCCGCGCTCGGCGAAGGGGGTGCCGTCGGGGTAGAGGCGGCGCCCGCTCTCCTGGCCGAAGGCGTCCACCACGTCGCCGGGTTCGAGGGTGTGCAGGTAGGAGCCGCCGCTGCGCTGTTCGAGGTTCTCGCGGATCTCGGCGACGAGCTCGGTGGTGGCCTCGGCGATCTCGGCCTCCTCGGCGGTGCCGAGGCGCTGCGGGTCGTCCTCGGTGGTGGCGAGCTCCCGGTGGAGCCAGCGCGCGGCCTCGTCCTCGGTGCTGAACTCGGGCCCGGGGCGGCCCTGGTCGTAGTCGATGACGGACACCGCCATGTAGCCCTCCTCGTCCTCGGTGACGAGGTAGTAGCTGTCGACGGTGCCGGGTTCGGGCCGCGGGTCCCCGGGGAGCACGTAGAGGCTCTCGGGGACCCCGGCCGCGTCGAGTTCCGTGCGGAGCTGGTCGAAGCCGACCTCGGCTCCGACCCAGGCGCCCGGCGTGGACGGGAGCGCGCGGTTGGCGGGGCCGGAGGCCTCCTGCTCCCGCTCGATGCGCTGGGCGCCCAGCTGGTGGCTGACGAACGACCAGCCGACCGTCCCGCCGCAGACCACTGCGGCGAGGCAGGCGCTGATCATCACCTTGGCGATGTTCTCGTCGAGGCGGCGCCGGGTGCGCTGCCCGCCGAAGAGCACCGCCTCGCGCAGTCGCTGTCGGCGTACGGCGACGGACTCCAGCAGCTGGCTGTCGTAGTCGCGGGCCACCCGTGCTCCTCGTCGGTTCTCGTTCCCTTCCGGTGCCCGGTTCAGGGGCCCGGATGCGGCGTCAGATGTTCTGGACCGCGGAGTTGGCGCGGCTCAGGGTCTCCTGTGCGGTGGAGTCGTTGGTCTCGAGGGTCTCGCGGACGAGCCGGATGATCTCCCGGACCTCGTTGGCCGCGTTGTGCCACTTGAGCTCCTTGCCGCTGTACTCCTCGGAGACACCGGTGGCCTCGAACTCGGCCATGGCGGCGCTGACGTCGGTGTCGCGCTCGCCGATGATGGCCTCGAGCCTGTTCATGATGGTGTTGATGTTGCCCTGGGCCTCCTGCGAGGCCCCGACGTCGTAAGCGTTCTTCATCTGGAAGCTCCTCGGGGGTTCGGGGACCGGCGGATCAGCGGAACTTGGCGGCGTCGAAGTTGGCCGCGCCCATGTTGGCGTTCGCGTCGTCGGCCATGGTGTCCGAACCGCTGACGAACGCGGTGTTCATGCCCTCCTGGCCGACCTGGATGGAGCCGAGCCCGGCCCGCAGGTCCGCGGTGATCTCGTCGGTCCGGGACTTGAAGGAGTCGAAGGCGCTCTTGCCCGCACCGTCGAACTTGCCGACGAGCGGCTCGGCCGCCTGGACGAGTTGCTGGATCAACGAGCTGAGCTCATCGCCCGAGCCCGACGTGTTCTGCCCCAGAGTGGCCAGCGTGGTGTCGCCCATTTCCCAACGTGACATCCGTTCACCTGTTCTTTCTCGGGGGTCCTCGCGAAGCTGTCGCCTCGTAGAAGGAGGATGCACACAGCGTGCCGACAGTTCAGAAGAACGACCGCGGAGCCGCACAAGGAACCCGGTAGCCCCTATAGGGAGGATTTGCATACTACAAGCGGTCACGGTCGGGGAAATAGACATGTCGGCGACCTGTGGACAAAGGGGTGGCGGCGGTGAAGTTCGAGGTCGTGGAGCCCGAAGACCAGGCCGGGGCTCCGGAGGGCGAAGACGCGGAAGCGGCCGCGGGGCCGCCCGCCCCGGCCGGTAATCCGCGCCGGCGTCCGGGGGACTACTCAGGGGAGCACGCCGGTGCTCTCGGCACGAGTCGCGGACAACGGAGGCAGGCCCGTGGAGGAAGACCCCTGGGATGAAGACGAGGAACAGGGACGGCCGGAGGGGGAGCGCTCCCCGTTCCCGCCCGGCCTCGAAGCGGCGTTCACCGTGTTCCTGATGATCGCCCTCGTCGGCGCAGGCCTGCTCATGGCCTACGAGCCCCCGGAGGCGGTGGTGTTGTGCGGCGCCGAGGCGGGCCCGTACCCGTGCCGCGACCGGCGGCCCGCGTCGTTCAGCGTCCCGGGCGCCGGTGCGCTGGCGGTCGGTGCGGTCGGCATGGCGCTCGTGGTGCGTCTGGGGCACATGCGACGGCGGGCTGCGGGTGGGCGTTGACGGGCTGCCCGGCGGGCTGCGGGTGGGGGATGCGCTGACCGGGACCGTGATCGGGGTGTCGAGGTCCAGAAGCCTGGAGGTCGAACTGGACCGCTTCCCTGAAGGTCCTCGGGGAGAGATCGGGCCTCTGGATCTGAGCTGGGACTTCTCCCGAGAGCGCCCGCAGGCCGAGCCCGGGGCGCGGATCACCGCCGTCGTCACCGCCCCGGATCTCGATCGCGGCCGCATCCACCTGTCCGCGGCCGCCGCCGAGCACCCCGAACTGTGGGCGTTCCTCACCTCCCTCTCCCCCGGCGACCTCCTCGCCGGAGCCGTCGCCGAGATCCGGGGCTTCGGCGTGTTCGTGGCCCTGGACGACGGTCCGCCGCACCCCGCGTTCCCCGGGGTGGAGTGTGTCTGCTCGAACGAAGAGGTGCAGAGGAGCAGGCTGGAGGCCAGGTCCAGGGGTATCCCCCTGTCGGCCGGAGACGGTCTCGTGGGAGCACGCCCTGCGAATGAGGGATCTGTGGGAGCCGTGGGAGGTGCCGCACCTGGTGCTGGACTCGGCGGCCGACTCAGCCGAGGAGAACCTGCGCCGTGTGCTGGACCTGATGCCGAACGGGGTTCGGTGACGGAGGAGGCGCCGGTCGTGGTCTCGGCATCCCCGGCGGGGGACGTGGCCCGGGCGGGCGGCGTCCCCCATCATCGGCCGGGTTCAGGCGGTGCCCCCGGGGCAGGCGGGACGGGCGGGGCGGGTGGGACCGAAGTCGGCCCGGATGTGGTGCCCGAGGTCGCCCCACCGGCACAGCGAAAGATATCCCCAGCCTGTGGACAACTCTTGGACCATCAGCAGACCGCGCTGCCCCTCCGCCCGGTCCCATTCCTCGGCGCCGCGGGCCTTCGGGATCTCCGGGAGCGTGCCGCCGCAGCCCTCGTCGGTGAATCCGAGTCGTACCCCGCCGCGCCCGTCCGTCCACAGGGTGCGGACGACGCGGCCGCCGCGCTCCCCCGACGCCGTGTACCTGACCGCGTTGGCGAACAGCTCACTCCCGCAGAGCACCAGGGTTTCGGTCAGGTCGGAATCGAACCCGGCCAGATCCCTGACCAGGTCGCGGCGCACGGCGGTCAGCCGGGCGAGGTGCCCCTTGTAGACACGGTGGCGCCAGGTCCTCCCGATCGGTGCGCGCTTCACACCCGCACCTCCCGTCGCTCCTGCTGCACCAGCCATCGGCGGGTGACGGCGGCCGGTTCATCGAAGCCCTCCCCCACCTGGAACCCCGGGCCGCGGGCGGGGGCGATGGGGCTGGAGAGGCGCCGGTGTCCTGTGGCCGGACGGGTGGGGAATTCCGGTTCCGGGGCGAGGAGGTCCCCCGGAAGAGCGGGCCGGGACTGCGGGATGCGGGGGACGGGAGCGGCCGCAGGGGCGGTCGGAGCCGCGGTGGGCATCTGGGGGTGCGAGGTGTTCGGGGTGGTCCAGCCCCGGAGGCGGGCGAGGGCCTGCTCCTGGACGCGCACGAGTTCGTGCTCGTCGGCGGCGGCGCGCGGGGCTTCCGAGCGTCGGGCGGCGGAACGCTCGTGGGCGACGAAGTAGGGGCGCACGAGCGGGATCTCATCGGCGGGGAAGACTTCCCGGGGCCGGTCCAGCCCTCGGGGCCGAACCGGGGCGGGAGGCCGGTCCGGGAGGGACCGAACGGCGGGAGCGGGGTGGGCGGCGTAGCGGCGAACACGCTTCGACCTGCGGCGGAAGGCGGAGAAACCGGTGGGCCGGGCATGCCGGCCACGGGAGACGCGGAACAGCACTCCGAGCAGCCCGAAGGCGCACTCGAGGAGCGCAGCGCTAAACTGGTGCACGCTGGCAATCCTGTTCTTTCAAGGGGTTGAGTTGCTGGCCACGGCCTCGGGTGTTCTTCAAACACCGCGGGGCCCCTATATGCGGTTATGCGGCCAGGTTAGGGCACCGGCCGAGCATCGGGACACGTTTTTCCGCAACGACTTCGAAGAGGCTTGCGTCCTTCGGTGTCGTGGCAGCTCAAGGGCACTCCGACGAGATTCCCGACCGAGGAAGAACGCGTGTCCGAAGTGGCATCTAGGTCCGATTTCTTCGCTTTTAATGGAAATCGTTCCGCACAAAAGGGGCGACACCTATCCGAAGAAGGTGCCGCCCCTATCTGTCGTTTCCCGTACGGGCCGGGCGCTCAGGACCGCTCGACGGTGTCCGCCGGGGCGGCCCACCCGGCGGCCGCGGACTCCAGGCGCCCCGGTTCCAGGCTCCGCACGTCCCGCACACCGGTGGCAGCGCCTTCCGAGGCCTCGACACACCGACCGCCGGAGCCGGGAGAGCGCCGCCTCCTGCCACCAGGCGCGCAGCGGCTCTCCGTCCGCTCTCAGAACCTCGTCCAGGCGTTCCTTGATGTCGCCACTCGGGGTTTTCACACCATTTCCGCAGCGGGAGACCAAGGCATCCGTGACACCCACCGCCCGGGCGGGCGCCCGCTGCGCACAGCCGGCGGTCCCGCGGCATTCCGCGAGAATCCGCGGGAGCCCCTTACGCGTCACGCGGAGAAATCCACACGGGTTCCCCGCGCATCGCCTTTCGATCCCGGAAAGCCCGAAGAAGCCGACCGTACGACAATGCCGCAGGTCAGAGAGTTCACGTGGGAAAGCTCACCGGTTCACCCGCGCCACATCCGGTTTTCCACCGCCTGAGAGGGAACGGCTACCCCTGATGAACGGCATCTACCTCGACGACCTGCTGGCCACCGCCGCGGACGTACTCGACCGGGTCGGTACCCGCACCGAACCCGGAACCGCCGACGAACGGTCCGTTCGGGCCGTGCGCGACGCGCTGCGCCACGCGCGGGAGACCGACGACGCCCACGCCGCCGTGACGCTCCTGGACCGGAGGATCTGTGCACGCAAGGAGGCCGCTCCGTGACCACCACCCCTCCCTTTCCCTCTTCCACCCCTTACGTCGCACCGCTGTGCGGAGAGGCCCACCTCGACCATTCCTGTATGCGCCGGACCTGTCTCCTGGAGGCCGGCCACAGCGGCCCGCACGAGGACTCCAAGGGGCAGACCTGGGAACCCCCGGAGCTGACCCTCGAACGCCTGAGATCCACCTGGGGCTCCACCCACCGCATCGCCTGGACGGGGTCGCTGTGGATGGCGACCCACCGGGACCCGAACGCCCCCTGGCGGACGGAAGTGGAACCCACCCCCGAGCAGTTGGAGGAGCGCCTGCGCGCTCACTCCGCCCCATGACCGCAGCGCTACTCCCGCGCCCGGGGTCCGCGGTGCTTGGTAGCGTCCGGCCCATGCAGCAGAACACCCGACACGGCGTCGACGACGGCTACCTGAAGCGCATCGTGGACCCTACAGAGCTACGAGAGCGCATCTTTCTGGATTTCCGCGAAGTGAAGTACTTCTCCTCCCGGGTCAGCACCCTCCAGAAGATGAGCCACACCCTGCTGGACCACCTGGGAGCCTGGTCGGTCACCGACCCCGGCCTGTCCCAGGACCGGAGACGTCTGGACCGGGTGCTGCTCACCGCTGCGGAGACCGCCGAGGGCGTACTGGAGTGCCTCATGGCCCCTGAGGGGGACCTGTGGATCCCGATCTCCCTCATGGGCGACGAGCTGAGCAACATGGAGGAGGTCCACGACGACCTCGACCCGCGGTTTCGACCCGAGGTCGATATGGACCTCACCCCGCGCGTGTGGGTGGAGGCGTTCGTACTGGCTGTGGCCAGCGGCCGGGTGTGGGAGCGGAACCTGGCGATCGGTCCGCGGTACCGGCAGTCCTTCGTGCCCGCACTGCACTTCGCCGCCCGGAGGGCAGGGACGTTTTCGGCGGCCGACCTGGCACAGGTGGACGTGCTGAGCCTGTACCTGACGCCGAGGGTCCACGGCAAGCCCCTCCCCGCGGTGGCGCTGCGCATGCCCACCGAGCCGGAGCGGGCGACCGCGGCACGGACCCTGGACTCCGCCGGGGAGCTGAGCGGGGAGCAGGCCCTGCTGCGCGTCCTGCTCCAAGACGACCAGGCAGCGTTTGAACAGGCTCTGGCGGAGTGCCTGGACCGGTACCGGCGGGACATGGACGCCGCCCGGGACCCGGCGCCGCGCACGCTGCTGCCGATGGGTGTGATCGCGCTGGTCGCGTTGGCGGTCCAGGTGCACGGCTGGCGGGTGGATCTGTCCTCGGACTACCTGCCCGAGGTCCTGGTGCGCGCACACGAGGGCGTTCCGCCTGTGGAGCGCCCGGCACCGTCCGCCGGCTGAGAGCCGGACGGGATCCTCACCGTCCTCGGCACCGGGATCAGATGGGAAAATCGTCGTGCCGGGTGCGCTTGAGGATGTGCTCGGGAAAATAACCCGATTCGAGGTCGGGGTTGAATCCTGGAGCCACTCCAGCCGTGTCATAGGCCAGACAAGCCACCCCGAAGAGGTGCGGAGGGAGGACCCCGTCGAGATCCTTTACCCGTTCCTCCTTTGAGGTGTAGTAGGAGTGGAACAGGAGGACGCCCTGCTCCAGGGCCTCATTGAATTCTTCCGTGTCCTGCTCGGCCAGCCGATAGAAGCTGTGGATCTCTGGGAAAACCAGATGGTCGAGGGCTTCCGGGGTGCTGATCGTGGCGTTCGCCGGAGTGGACAGCTCCATCGCCCGATGCAGGTTGTCCCCCAACGAGGGGCGGTTCAGGATGAAGTCCTGGATCGCCGCGATCCAGGAATAGACGTACTCGTCGTACGCTCCGCCCCGCGCCTGGCTCGCCTGCCGCAGGAACTCCGGGGTGACCTGACACAGGGACGCGACCCGCTTCGCATCCCGGCAGGTCACCGCCAGGAAGAACGCGGTCAGCCAGGTACCCGCGTCGCATTCCGGCCCCGGTGGCAGGTGGTGCAGGGTGCGGGGCTTCTGGTTGATGACCCGCTCGGTGGTCTCCCCCTGCTCCAGCACGCACATCGCGAACGGCGCCTCGGCCACCTGCATCCAGGTGGTCCACGCCTCCCACGTCAGCAGCTCAGTCCCTGCGGGGTCGACGGACAGGCAGACCCGGGCCTCCAGAGCGATGCTGTCCAGGGCCATGCCCGCCATCATCGGCGCACGCACAAGCCAGGAGACCTGATTTTCGATCTCCTCCGGAAAACTCTCCACCCGATCCCGATAATGCGACCTGCCCACATCGTGTCTTGCGATGTCCCTGAGCACCGGAACCCGAGCCTCCTTCGTCACCGTCAGACGGGGAACTCCCCGTACCAGCTCGCCTCGACGATGTGCTCGGGCAGGTACTCCGAGTCGATGCCCAGCGTGAACTCCGGGTCCTGCTGCCGGAACTTGTCATGCCCCAGGCACGCCAACGACAACAGGCTCAAAGGCACGACCCCGTCAACGCGCTCGTTCGCCTCTTCAAACGAGTCGTAGTAGCGCTTGAAGTCCTCCAGAGCCTGCACAAGTGCCTTGACGAACGCCTCCGGGTCACCCATCAGCAGCCGTCGGAACACCTCCATCTCCGGGAAGGACAGCAACGCCACACTCTTCGAACCGAACGGCACCGCCTCGGGATCGCACAGCTCCATGGACCGGCGCAACTTGTCCACCAGATCCGTCCCACCGGCCACGAACTCCTGGAGGGTGTTGATCCATTGATATGTGAACTCCAGATACTCCGACCCGCCGCGGGCAGCCGACTCCCGCAAGCTCTCCACCGAGATCCGGCATAGCGCCCGCACCCGCTCATGGTCCCGACAGGTCACCGCCAGATGGAACGCCGTCAACCAGTCCGCAGGCCGCGCCACCGGCACCACCTCATGGACCTTGATCCGCCGCTCCTCATGATCGACCCGCAGTACCGTCTCCCCGCCCGGCTCCACCTCGGACAGTTGGAACGCCGCGTTGGTGAGCTGCATCGCGAACACCCACGCCTCCCACGTCTCCAACCGCGAGGCCGAAGGATCCACCAACAACTCCTGATAAGCCGTGAAGAGAGCAGCATCCAGCTTCATCATCAGGAACTGCGGATCCCATCGCAGAGTCTGGAGAGCGGACTTCTTCTCCTCTACGCTCTCTCGACGACGGTAGTCGTTGACTTCGAATTCAATCTCATGCCGAGAAACTCGGAAAACCATTACCTTCTAGGCTCCCTGACATCGAAAATCTCGTAGGTGTAACCATTTGCAGTGGAACCGTTCCAACCCGAACCGTTACCTTCTCTCGGGTTGTAACCGTCAACTTCGGAGTCCCTAACGGTGGCATCGAGCGGGTCCCCCTTGAAAACCGCGTATGCCACTCTTCCCTGACGTAGCTTGTCCTCAATTTCACGGGCGAGTGCCGCTTCATCGAGATTTGCGCTCTCTCCGCGCTTCTTCATCTCCTTGAGGATATCTTTCAGGTAATCCAGGTGCCCCTGGCTGACCCTGCGCGGCGGAGTCCCCGGCAAATTTCGGGCTCCCAGTTCAGTACTGGTGCTACTCTTGGCCTCGACGATGACGATGTCACCGTCCTTGGTCCGGTAGATCTGATCGAACTGGTTATTTCCGTTCCACGGAGCATTGTCTGCCGTGGGCAACAGTTCCGCGCCTTCCAAATCCGGGCGGAATTCTACAAGCTTCGGCTTCCCGTTTTCATCGCGGATGGTTTCACCGGTCTCTGGATCGACATCGTGCCGCTCAAGCGGTTTGCCGTTGTTGTCCAGGATGACATCGCCGTTGAATTCGAATCGGGCGCCGACCTGCGCGACCCTCTCGCCGAACTCTTCGCAGATCTTCGTCTTGTAGTCATGCGCGGCTCGGTACTCCTGCTTCGCCTCTTCGAGTTCCGGATGGTTGGGGCCCTTGTCGTTGTACTTGCCATGCTTCAGCTCCATCGCCTCCAGCCTCTCCCCGGCCAGGGTTGAGGCGTCGATGGACATCCGGCGCTCATCTGCGAGCCAGTCGAGGTCGCTCAGGGCCTCCCGGAGGCCCTCCGGGTGACGGGCATCCGGTGAGTCCAGGCGGACATCGGTCGGACCACCCAGGTAGGTAGGCTGTTCCGCTTCCGGTACGACTCCCCAGCGACCGGTCACCTTGTCCTGGACGAGCTGCGGGATCTTCCATCCTTGAGTGCCGATGGTGTCATCCGCGCTCCACCTGTGGCCATCCGATTCCCTATAGAAAGCGTCAAGCAGTTCGGGATGGTTATTCACGCGCTCCACAAAGTCGTCGATGAAAGCTTGCTGAGAGCTCACATCAAGATCTTGCAGATACGGCTCAGCGAGCTCAAGCCTCCCCTCATTGTCCGTCCGGCTACCGGTGACCTTGGGCCTATTAGAGTCGGAGTCCGACGGGTCCGGGCCGTCGGTCCGGTCCGGCGTGAGGTCGTCGGGACCGTCCGGCAGACCGCCCCCGCCGCCTCCGCCACCACCACCGGTGCTGCCACCGCGGCCGGAGCCGGAGTCGATGTCCACCACGGTCGTGCCGCCGCGCGGGGTGTCCAGGGTTCCTGTCCCCCCGGCGCTGTTCTCGACGGTCGTGTCGTGGCGGCCGTTGATCTCGTTGCCCGCGCTGTCGACCTCGACCCGCTCGGTGTCGGCCTCGACCCGGGACGGCTCGGTCTCGTAGCGCTGCACCGGGGTGTCGTTGATCGAGGAGGCGTCGTCGGGCACCTCCTGGGAGGCGACCCAGCGGTCCTGCTCGTTGTTCAGCCCCTCCTCCAGCTCGCGGCGGGACTCCGGGTCGATGCCGTCCAGGAACTCCTGGCCGGCGTCGAGCTGGTCGGCGGTCGGGTCGACCGTCTCGTCGGAGTCGGAGCCGCTGTCGCGCCGGCCGGTGTTCTCCGTCTCCGCGTCCGACCCGTTGGTGGTCGTCCCGCGCGGGGTGGAGCCCGTCTCGCCGCCGGGCTCGGAGCCCGTGTCCGTGGTGCGGCGGTTGTCGGTCCCGTCGGGGAGGTCCGCGGTGGAGTTGTTGAGCCGTTCCAGCGCCTCGTTCATCCGGCCGAGGTCGGCGGCGCTGATGTCGAGGCCCTCCACGTCGCTCAGGTCCAGCGGCTTGAAGGACCCGTCGCCGAAGCGGGGGATCCGCGACAGCAGCGACGGGTCGATGCCGCCGGGGAAGTCCGAGAGGTCGGGCACGTCCGGGGTGCGGCTGCCGCCGACCGCGTTGAGGATCTTGGCGCCGCGCCAGGCCATCAGCGGCACGCCCACGACCGCGCCCACACCGGTGGCGGTGAGCAGCGCGCCGCCCACCACGGCGCCGACGTTCAGCAGCGCGGTGCCGATGGTGTACCAGGGCCGGTCGCCCCACTCCTCCCACGGCACGACCGCGTGGGCCGCCTCCTTCCAGGCGTTGCCCGCGGTCTCCAGGGACCAGCCCCAGTTGCCGTTCTCGTCCTTGCCGACGCCCACCAGCGCGCCCAGGCCCTCGACGGTGCCGCCCCAGTAGTCCCAGAGGTTGTCGCCCCAGTTGCCGGAGAACCACCCGTTCGGCCCGTGCGCGCCGACCATGCCGCCGACGTCCTCGGCGATGCCCACGAAGAAGTCGCCGACGGCGTCGCCGAAGTCGTTGTACCAGGCGTGGTCGGTGGTCTGCGGCGCTCCCCACTCCATGGGGACGCCCTCCAGGGGCGCGTCGAACCCGTAGACGAACTGGCCCTCGCCCGCGGTGACCGACCCGTCGGCCTTCTGCGCGATGAACGTGGTGCCGCCGAACAGCCCGGTGATGGCGTTGGCGCAGGTCCGCTCCGCCTCCTCGAACTCGTACAGCAGGCCGGCGGCCCGGTCGAGCAGGGCGTTGTGCTCGGCGACCTCGGGGCTCTCGGTCTTCCACCACAGGAAGCCGCCGCCGTCGCGCCAGTCCTCGTCGCCCTCGATCTTGTTGAGGAACGCGTAGGAGTCGGACTTGAGGGTGGCCCAGCGCTCCTTGATGCCGCGGACCGTCTCGGCGAAGTCGCTGAGCGCGTCGGAGGCGCTGGACAGCGCCGTGGAGACCTCGTCGCCGTCGCCGGTGAGCGGGTTGAGGACGGTGAAGAGGTCCTGGTCCTCGGGCGCGGAGTAGATGCCCTCCAGCCCGGCCCACGCGCCGGTGATGTCGGCGGCGGTGTCGGTGAGGTCGGTGCCGTCCGTCTTCAGTTTGGCCGCGACCGCGTCAAGGGAGTAGGTGAGGGTCTCGGGAACGGGGAAGCCGCTCGGATCGATCAGGTCGGACAAGGTGACCACCGTTGCCTGTTCCGGGGGAAGGACGCCGGTCGGGGCGGGGGCCGTGGCGCTTCCCGGGGGTCTGGTTCTGAGGGTCGGATCCGCGGGGTGCCCGGTACGGCCCTGGGAGGACCGTGGGAGTCGGGCACTGCGGTTCCGGGTGGCCGGTGGGGACGGCACCGGGCGGGGAAGAGCGGGAGAAGGTCGGGTGCGGAGCGCGCGGCACCGGGAGGGCCTGCCGTCGAGGACGCCGCGGGGGCGGGTGCGGGCGGGCGTCGCGGTCCGGTGCTAGACGGCCTGGTAGGGGCCGTACTGGGGCGGCGGCTCCGGCTCCGGGATCACGCCCGCGTTGGCCTGGGCCTCCTCGGCCATCTCCAGGTTGCCGTTCATGTAATGGGTGGTGGCCTCGCTGGCGCCGGTGACGGCCGCCATGGTCAGGCCCGCCATGTCGCCCATGATGCCGAAGTAGTGCTCGGCGAACTCGCCCAGGGCCATGCCGATGATGCCGCTCTTGGCGTATTCGCCGCAGTCCATCAGGTGGTCCTCGACGCTCTCCATGACGCCGACCAGGCCTTCGCCGCTGCCCTCTTCACCGAGGTGGCCGGCGACGGCCTGGAGGACACCGCCCACGGCTGCGGGCTGGATGTTCCACTGCGACACGGACTGCTCCTTTCACGTGTGCGCCGGTCGGCGGTCGGCCGGCGGGGGCGGGACCCGGCGGTCCCGGTACGGGTCGGAGGGGGTGGACGGTGCGGCGCCCCGGTCAGGCGTCGCGGGAGGAGAAGGCGCCCGGGCGGAAGTTCGCCGGGGTCACGGCGTCGGCGGGCAGGACCACCGGCTGCCGGGCCTGCGCGGAGGTGATGACCTCCCACATGCGGCCCAGCGTGGCCTGGAGGGCGTCGGCCTGCGTGCGGAAGCGCTCGCGGGCGTGCCCGGCGGCGGCACGGATCGGCCCGGCGGCCGGGACCGGCTCGGGCTCGTCGTGAACGGCCTGCGGCGGGTCCTCCCAGTCGGCGGGCTCGACCAGCTCGAACTTCACGGTGCTTCCTCCTGCGGCGGTTCAGGGCCTCTCAAGATCGTTCGTCCGCCGTTGGGGGCCGGACACTGGTATGGGATGTTCGTTCGGCGTTGATGGTTTCACCGCCTGTGGACAGAAGGAAACCGTTTACGTCGGGCGGTTTTCCGGGACGCCGGTGACCTGCGGAAACACCGGGGAGGGTGATGTGCGTCCCTCTCGGAACCGGGTGCCCGGATGTGCCGGGGCGCCCCCGGCGCACGGGAGCGTGAACCTTCCGGACACTCCGCGTATCCCACCCGGTACCCGGCCGCCCACGGTCCCACGAGTGTTCACGAGTGTTGAGGAGACCCCTTGAGCCACGACGCGGTCGCCCTGCTGTCCGGCGCACCCGACCGGCGCGCCCTCATCGCCGCGCTCGCAGCGGCAGGCCCGGACCTGAGGGTGCGGCTGGTCGCCGACGGCGCCGTGGTGGAACTCCGCGACGCCGGCGGCCGGGTGGTCGCCTCCCTCCAGGCCGCCCAGCGGCTGGCGCTGTCCGCCGAGGCCGAGCGCCTGCTGGCCGACGGCATCGCCGACGACCTGCCCGCCCAGCCGTACTGGGTGGAGGCCCGCGGCGCGGAACTGGCCGACGCGGACACCGCCGGCGTGGTCGGCCGGTTCGTCCGCGACCTCGCCGAACGCCTGGGCGGCGAGGTGTGGGAGCCGGCCCCCGCGCTGCTCCGCGGCGACCCCTTCCTGGAGGGCGCCACCGAGCACCCCGCCGTCACCGCGCTCACCGAGCAGGCGGCGGTCGTGGTGCAGGACCGCCCCCTGGTCCCGCTGTCCCCCTGGATCGTGGACGCCATGGCCCGGCACGGCCGCCGCGGCCTGCGCCTCCAGGTGGTCACCCCCTCGGCCTCGCGCCTCACCCACGCGCTGCGGTCGATCCTCCAGACCCCCGCGGCCCGCTGGGTGGTCCAGACCCCCGCGGGCACCTACTACGACGGCTTCTCCGGCGTCCCGCTGCGCTGGGACGAGCGGGCGGCGTTCACCGTCGACGAGGACGCGCGGCCCGGCGGCCCGCCGGAGGAGTTCCGCGCCGACGGCGCCGACCGCGGCTGCCAGCTGCACGTGGACCTGAACGTGGAGCACCCGGCCGACAACGGCCTGGTGCTGGGCGCCTCCGTGGAACTGCTCGCCGAGCACCTGGGCGGCGCCCTCCCCTCGGTCTGGGGCACCGCCGAGCCCTTCGCCCAGGAGTGGCGGCGGGCCGTGTTCACCCGGACCGCCCGCAACCGCGCCCCCGGGCAGACCTGGGCGGCGTTCTCCGGCCCGCCCGAGGGCGTGCGCGAGGACGGCGTCCGCCCGTTCGCGGGCACGGTGCGGGTGAGCCGCACCGCGTCGGGGGTGCGCGAGGCGATCACGTTCGCCGTCGGGTACCCCGAGGGCGAGGAGCCGGACCTGTCGGCGGTGCACTCCCTGGTCAAAGAACTCACCGCGCGGGACGTGCTGCGGACCATGACGGTGCGGCGGGCGGGCGGCCGCGCCGACCTCACCTACGCGCCGCACTGGACGGGCCTGCCGCTGCCGGTGGGCATGGCGGTGGGGCAGGAGGCGGTGTCGGTCATCGGCACCGGGCGGGCGCTGGGCGCGCCCGTGCGGCCGCTGCCGTTCGGGCCGCCGCTGACCCCCGCGTTCTGGTACCAGGTGGGCACCGGGGTCGAGGAGGACTCCTGGGTGCGGTTCCGGGAGCTGATGGCCCACCTGCACCCGGACGGGGGGTACGGCGCGGAGCCCGGCGGCGAGGACCGCGACGGGACCGGCGGCACCCCCGGCAGCACCCCCGGCGGGGCTTCCGCGAAGGCCGGCGGGCGGGCTCCCGGCGAGGGCTCCCGCCCCTCTCCGGACCAGGACTCCGAGGAGGGTCCGGCGCCCTCTCCGTGAGTCATCGCGGCCGCACGCACCGAATGGTCAGAGGGGTCCGGTTCGGTAGGGTTCTCCCGAGCCCCTGGCACCCCGTCTCCCCCAGCACCTCCGCCCCCTTGCACCGCCGAGAGGAACGCCGATGAGTCTTCGCGTCGTGCACCGCCCGACCAGGACCGTGCACCCCGCACCGGCGCAGGAGCCCCATGAGGTGGAGGCCCCGCCGACCCTTCCCGACGGCAAGGCGCAGGGCAACCCCCTCATGACCATCCTGCCGATGGTCGGCATGATGGGGTCGATGACCATCATGATGGTCATGCGCAACCCGGCGTTCATCGCTCTGGGCGGCGTCGTCCTGGTGATCGCCCTGCTGGCGGCGCTGGGCATGCTGTTCTCCCGGCGCGGCCAGGTGGGCCGCCAGCGCCGCAACCAGCGCGAGCTGTACCTCCAGTACCTGGAGGAGCTGCGCGAGGAGCTGACCGAGTGGGAGGACTCCACCCGGTCGCACGCCCGCCTGCTGGACCCGCCGCCGGAGGCCCTGTACGACGTCGTCCGCGACCCCACCCGGCTGTGGGAGCGCCGCCGCAGGCACCGCGACTTCCTGCGGGTGCGGGTGGGCACCGGCCTCACCGAGGGGCGCCTGCTGCGGCTGGCCGAGCAGGGCACCGCGCTCACCCCCACCGACCCGTTCATGCTGTCGGAGGCCCAGGCGGCCATCCGCCGGTTCGCGACCATCCCGGAGATGCCGCTCACGCTGCCCCTGGACATGGCCGGGAACGTCAGCGTCGTGGGCGAGCGCGAGGACGTCATGCGGCTGGTGCGGGCGCTCGTCGCCCAGTTCGGCGCGTTCCACGCCCCCGAGGACGCCGGGCTCGCGGTGTCCTACCCGCCCGCGAACGCGGCGGACTGGGAGTGGCTGCCGTGGCTGCCGCAGGTACTGGACCCGCAGCGGCGCGAGGGCGGGGCCGCGGTGCGGCTCATCGCCCCCACCCCCGCCGAGCTGGGCGGCCTGCTCGCCGACGAACTGCGGGCGCGCACCGACTTCGCGTCGGAGGTGCGCCGGGGCATGGGCAAGCGGGAGGCGTACCAGATGATGCGCCGCCTGCTCGTCGTCCACGACACCCACGGCCAGGTCGCCGCCGAGCTGGTCCGCCCCGACGACGCGGTGGCCCCCGGGGCGCTGGCCGTCACCGTGCTGCACCTGGTGTCCCGGCAGGTGGACGAGCCGGGCGACGTGAGCGTGCGCATCACCGTCGAGGGCGACCGGGTGAAGGTGGAGGAGCTGCGCGGCTCCGACCCCGTGGTCACCGTCGGCACCGTCGACGACGTCCCCGCCGCCACCCTCTCGGGCCTGGCCCGGATGCTGGCGCCGCTGCGGCTGTCCCCGGAGTCGGTGGAGGAGACCGCCCAGGAGGGCGGCGCCGTCGACTTCACCGCGATGATGGGCGTCCAGGACCCGGGCGACATGGACGTGCAGCGGCTGTGGGCGCCGCGCAGCGAGCGGGCGTTCCTGCGGGTGCCCATCGGCATGGACGACATGGGCCAGCCGGTGGTCCTGGACCTCAAGGAGTCGGCGCAGCTGGGCATGGGCCCGCACGGGCTGTGCGTGGGCGCGACCGGCTCGGGCAAGAGCGAGATGCTGCGCACCCTGGTGCTGGCGCTGGCGGCCGGGCACTCGCCGGACCGGGTCAGCATGGTGCTGGTCGACTACAAGGGCGGAGCGACGTTCGCGCCGTTCGAGAACATGCCGCACGTCGCCGGCGTGATCACCAACCTGGAGGACGACGCCGCGCTCATCGAGCGGGTGTACGCGAGCCTGTCCGGCGAGGTGCAGCGCCGGCAGCAGGTGCTGCGCGACGCCGGGAACGTCCCCAACATCGGCGACTACACCTACAAGCGGCAGCACGACCCGAGCCTGCCGCCGCTGCCGCACCTGCTGGTGATCATCGACGAGTTCGGCGAGCTGCTGACCGCCCGCCCCGACTTCATCGAGCTGTTCCTGTCGATCGGCCGCATCGGCCGCAGCATCGGCGTGCACCTGCTGCTGTCCAGCCAGCGCATCGAGGGCGGCAAGCTGCGCGGGCTGGAGACGTACCTGTCGTACCGGCTGGGCCTGCGCACGTTCTCCGAGGAGGAGAGCCGCACCGTCCTCAACACGCCCGACGCGTTCCACCTGCCGTCGCTGCCCGGGTTCGGGTACCTCAAGGTGGACACCAGTGTGTACCAGCGCTTCAAGGCCGGGTACGTGTCCGGTCCCTACCGCGGCCCGGTGGCGGAGGAGTCGGAGTCCGACGGGGTTGTGGCGGTGCGCCCCTACACCGCGTACAACACGGCGCCGGAGGGGCCCGGGGCCGTCCGGTCGGGGGGCGAGGAGAGCCCGATGCCGACGCGGACGGTCGGCCCGACCCTGCTCGACGTGATGGTGTCCCAGTTCGACCGGCACGGCGAGCGGACCAGGTCCATCTGGCTGCCGCCGCTGCCCGGCGCCGCCTCCCTGGACACCATGGCGGGCACCCCCGAGAAGACCGACCAGGGGCTGCGGCTGCCCGGCGGGCACGCGCCCATGAGCGTCCCCGTCGGCCTGCTGGACGACGCCACCAAGCAGTGGCAGGGCGTGTGGAAGCTGGACCTGACCGCCTCGGGCGGGCACGTCGCCGTCATCGGCGGCCCGCAGAGCGGCAAGACCACGATGCTGCGCACCCTGGTGCTGTCGCTGGCGCTGACCCACACCCCGCAGCAGGCGGCGGTGTACTGCCTGGACCTGATGGGCGGCGGCCTGCAGTCGCTGTCGTCGCTCCCGCACGTGGGCGGGGTGGCCGCGCGCACCGACGTCGAGCGGGTGCGGCGGACCGTCGAGGAGATCCGGGGCATGCTGGAGCACCGCCAGGAGGTGTTCCGGGAGCGGGGTATCGACTCGGTGGCCCAGCTGCGGCGCATGCACGCCCGCGGCGAGGTGCCCGAGCTGGCCAGCGCCGACGTGCTGCTGGTCATCGACGGGTTCGGGGCCCTGCGCAAGGACTTCGAGGACATCGACGGCATGGTCAACGAGCTGCTCCAGCGCGGCGGCGGGTTCGGTGTGCACGTGGTGGCGGGCATGCTGCGCTGGAACGACGTGCGCATCGCCGTGCAGTCGAACTTCGGACAGAAGGTGGAGCTGCACCTCAACGACCCGTCCGAGTCCACGATCGACCGCAAGCTCGCCGAGACCATCGGCGCCAAGGCCCCCGGGCGGGCGCTCACCGGCGACGAGCTGTTCGGCCAGGTGGCGCTGCCGCGCATCGACGGGGTGGACTCCGACGAGGACCTGGGCGAGGCCGTGGAGAAGGCGGTGCGGACCGTCGACGGCGCCTGGGGCGGCCGCCGGGCGCCGAGCGTCCGGGTGCTGCCGCACCGGCTGTCGGCGCGGACCCTGCCCACCCCCGAGTCGGAGCCCCGGCTGGTGCCGATCGGGGTGGACGAGCGGGCGCTGGACCCGGTGCTGCTGGACCTGTTCGACCGCGACCAGAACCTGCTGGTGCTGGGCGACGGCGAGTGCGGCAAGACCAACCTGCTGCGGCTGGTGGCCGAGGGCCTGGTGGCGCGGTACTCGTCCGACGAGGTGGTGTTCGCGGTGATGGACCCGCGCCGGACACTGCGCAACGTGGTGCCCGAGGAGTACATGGGCGGGTACGCGAGCACCCCCAAGGTGTGCGCCGGGCTGGCCGGGGGCGTGGCCAAGGAGGTGGAGTCGCGCATCCCCGAGGACGGCGACCTCGACTCTCTGGAGCCGGGGTCGTTCAAGGGCCCGCGGATCGTGGTGCTGGCCGACGACTACGACGTGCTCACCACCGCCGGGCAGAAGCCGCTGGCGCCGTTCGTGCCCTTCGTGCCCAACGGCCGGGACATCGGCCTGCACTTCGTGGTGGCCCGCCGGGTCGCCGGCGCCGGGCGCGGGATGTACGAGCCGTTGGTGCAGGCGATCCGGGAGATCGGCACGAGCGCCCTGGTCATGGCCGGCGACCGGTCCGAGGGGCAGATCCTGCCGCGGGTGTACGCGGCGGCGCAGCCGCCCGGCCGGGGCAAGTGGGTGACCCGCGGCGGGGCGACGCAGCTGATCCAGACGGCGCTGAGGGACCGAGGAGAGCAGTGAACGGAGGAGGACCGACGGGCGGCACCGCCGCGGTCGACGCACTGGCCGCGCGCATCCGCGCGATCGACTGGAACGGGAACCCCGACCACACCCGGTCGCGGGTGGCGCTGATGCGCGAGTACCTGCGGCGGGCGGCGCTGTGGACGCGGGCCGTACAGGGCAAGGGGTGGCCGTTCTACGACGTCGCGGAGTTCGCCGCGCCGGGCGTGCGCGCCGACGAGGGGGTCGTGAGCGGCGTCCTGGAGAGCCCGGCGGTCGTCGACCAGTTCCCGGCGGTGGGCAGGTCCTGCGCCTGGGCGCTGCACCTGGCCGCGGCCCGGGACGCCGGCGTTCCGCTGCCGGACCTGCCGGACCTCTTCGAGCCGCTGATCCGCATGTACGAGCGCGGCGGCGGCTTCTCGCTCTCGGGCACGGGCACGATCGACATCGACGGCGCGGGCCTGTACCGCGGCACCCTCCCGGACCACCTCGGCGACGAGCCCCGGGCCCCCGAGACCGACGCCGGACTGGACGCCCTCGACGGCATCGCGCCGCCGGCCGGAGCGCCGGAGGAGGCGGCCGCGCCGCGCGGGCCGGAACCGGCCGGGGCCGCCGTGTACCCGTCGGCCGCCCACGCGGTGTCCGCTCCCGGGGAAGGCGTTCCCGAGGGGGCCGCGGCCCCCGTCCGGGAGGCGCAGCCCGCTCCTCCGGCGGCGCCCGCCGCGCAGGCCCCGTCGGCGCCGGGTGCGCCGACCATGCTGCCGCCCGCCCCCGCGCACCCGGGGCCCGGACCGCACCCGGGGCCGTACGCGCACGGCGGGTACCCGGTCCACCCGCCCGGCCACCCCGTTCCGCCCGCCGGCTACCCGGTTCACCCCGGGCACCCCGGCTACGGCCCCCCGCCGCGGCCCGCCGGGCTCCGCCACCACACCGAGTGGAACCCGGACGAGCCCTCCGTCGGGCTGGCCGAGCCCGTGCAGCGCTTCGCCGCCCGGTTCCTGGACACCCTCATCGCCGCGGTCCTGTGGTTCCTGCTGATGCTGGCCACGACCTTCACCGCCGTGATCATCGGCGGCGGGGACATCGCCGGGCGGTCCGCCGACCTGGCCTTCCAGATCGGGGCGATCTTCTCGTTCGCCCTGTCCCCGATCCTGTGGGAGTGGTTCCAGGTCGGTGTGTGGGGCCGCTCGGTGGGCAAGATGCTGCTGGGCCTGTGGGTGGTCCGCGCCGAGGGCGGCGGCAGGCTGCCCGCGGGGCGCGCCCTGCTGCGCGCGCTGTGCTTCGCGCCCGGGTTCACCAACCCCGTCAACTGGCTGCTGCCCTGGTCGCTGGCGAACGTGCTCTGGTCCCTGCGCGACAAGGAGCGCAGGCGCTGCCTGCACGACAGGTTCGCACGCTCCGTGGTCGTCCGGGTCGGCTGAACCGCCGTCCCGCCCCGTTCCGGGGCACCGGGGCCGACCGGCGAACGCCCGGGGGCTAGGTTCGCCCCATGCGTCAATTCACAGGTTTCCTCATCGGCGCCGGGTTCGGCCTGGCGTTCGTGCTCGCGAACGCCGGCCCGCCTCTGCCGTCCGCCGTCGGGCTGGTGCTGCGCGTCCTCGCCGTGGCGGCGCTGGTGGCGGTCATCGTGCTCTCGGTGGCCCTCTCCCGCCGGCCGGCCCCGCCGGTGACGGGGACCGGGCCCGGGCCCGCGTTCCGGTTCGGCCCGTTCTACGGGACCGTCGTGCTGGTGGAGGTCGTGCTGATCGTCGGCGGCATCCAGGTGCTGCGGCTGCTGGAGGCGCCCTGGCAGGCCAACATCGCCTGGATCGCCCTGGTCGTGGGGCTGCACTTCCTGCCGCTGGCCTGGTACTGGCGCATGCGGCAGATCCTCGCCGCCGCCCTGTACATCTCCGCGATGGGGGCGGCCGGGCTGGTCCTGGTGGCGCTGGGGGCCGCGGAATGGGCCCCGTTCGTCAGCGGTGTGCTCACCGGCCTGGGCATCCTGACCGGCATGCTCGTGAGCCTGGTCGGGATGCTGCGGGCTCCCCTCCCCGAGGCGGGCCGCGACCAGGACACCACCCTCACCCCCTGACCGGAGCGCCCGGCGCCGTCCGGTACGGGCGACGGGCCCGGCGGGCGGTCACCGGGGGCGGGCCCTCAGGTCCGGCGCGGGTCGGGGACGTCGAACCAGGCGCGGCGGGGGCCGCTGGGGACCGCGCCCGGGCGGGGCTCCCCCGCCAGGAAGGCGGCGGCGACGGCGTCCACCGCGCGGGTCCGGGGCGGCGCGCCCGGAACCGGACCCCGGGCCGGGACCGGTCCGGCGCCCGGGACCGCCCGCTCGGCGCGCGGGGGCGTGCGCCGGGCGGCCGGCGGGGCCTGGGCGCCCGGGTCGAGGCCGGGCCGGGGACCGGTGGGCTCGTTCGGCCCCGGCCGGCCGATCGCGTACGGGAACCGCAGGCCCGGCGGCAGCACGGGGGTCAGCGCCGGAGCGGCGGCGGGACGGTGAGCGTGCAACGGGGGTTCCTTCCGACTCGTCACCGGCCGCCTCACGGCGGTCACGGTGGTTCCGTCGGTTCAGAACCGTACCCGACGAGTGACCGATAAGCCCCGGTACGTCACTCCGGAAGTTCGCCCAGCCCGAAGAACGGCAGGCACGGCTCCAGCCCCGAGAGCGTGACCGGGACGTCGAGGCGGTGCGCCTCCCAGTCCTCGCGGGTCAGCAGGAACCGCAGCTCGCGGGCGGCCTTGCCGCGGACCGCGTACACCCCGACGCCGTCGGCGCGGTAGCCGAGCCTGCGGGACACCCGCTCGGAGCGGACGTTGCCCTCGATGACCCCGGATGCCGCCTCCGCGGCGCCCAGCCCCTCGAAGGCCAGGTGCAGCATCGCGGCGCGCATCTCGGTGCCGATGCCCCGGCCCTGGTGCTTCAGTCCCAGCCAGGAGCCGCTGGCGACCCGGCGGGTGACCGCGAAGTCCTTGGCGAGCATGTCCTGGACGCCCACCACCGCCCCCTCGTGGACGACCACGAGCGGCAGCTGCCAGTCCTCCGGCGTCCAGCGGGCGTAGATCCCGAGGTTGTGCTGGACCACCGACAGCGCGCGCCGGGCCGGGGACAGGTCCGTCCACGGGAAGATGAACGGCATCTCGGCCGGGTCGTGCACGCCCTCGGCGGCGATGTCGGCCAGGTCGGCGAGGTCGTCGAGGGAGGGCGGGCGCAGCTCCAGCCGCGGGGTGCGCACGCGCAGCCCCAGGACCGGGAAATGGTCGGTGATCATGACCCGATGGTCCCGGACGCGGGAGGCGGAGTCATCCCGTTTTCCCCAGCCTGTGGACAACGTGTCGCGCCCACCGGAGCGGCCGGGCCGCCCCCGGTCAGGCCGTGCCGCGCAGGTCCCGGAGCAGCGCGGCCAGCTCCGCGGCGGCCTCCTCCGGCGCGCACTCGCGCACCTGCCACCCGCGCATCCGGGCAAGCCGGGCGGCGTGCGCGCGGGCCGGGTCGGTGAGCAGGTAGCCGCACGGGGCGTCCGGCCAGTCCGCGGACGGCGGCAGCGTCTCGGTGCGGTACCCCTCCGGCTCCCCGGCGGGGGCGGGCGGGGGCGCGGCGTCCCGCGGGTTCTGGGTCCGGTCCAGGTCCGCGCGGGTGGCGGTGCCCGGCTGCGGCAGCAGCGCGTCCACCAGCACGTACCCGAACACCGGCCGGTGCGCGGCGCGCTGGGCCGCGCCCAGGGCGCCCGCCAGCGGCCCCGCGTCGCCCTCCGCCACCAGGGCGGTCGGGGCGTCCGGGGGGACCAGGCGGCGGATCTCCAGGCTGGCGGCGGCCACGTACCGGGCGGCGTGCGGCGGCAGCTCGTCGCCGCCGACCTCGATCCGGACCGGGGCGATCCCGGCCGCGGCCAGGGCCCCGCCGAGCCCGGGCAGGCGGGTGGGGCGGCCCAGGGTGGGGGGCAGCAGGACGGCGATCACCCGGCGGCGCCCCGCTCGCCGTCCGCGTCGGGACGGGTCTCGTCGATCACCCAGGCCAGGTACGCCGGCTCACCGCCGACGACGGGCACCGCCACCACCTCGGGGACGTCGTAGGGGTGCTCGCGGACGATGTGCGCGGTCAGCTCGTCCAGGCGGTCCTGTGCGGTCTTGAACACCACGGTCCACTCCTGGTCGCGGTGCACCTCGCCCTCCCAGCGGTAGTGGCTGGTGACCGGTCCGCCAACCTGGGCGCAGGCGGCGAGGCGGCGCCCGACCGCCGACTCCGCCAGCCGGTCGGCGTTCTCGCGGGTGTCCACGGTGATCTCGACCCGGACGGCTCCCGGGGTGTTCGGCATGGCGGTCCCTCCGCCCGGGCGCCGCGGTGACGTGCGGTGCCGCCCGGTGTTCTACGCTCATGGATCATGAGCGAACGTGATGAACTCCTGCGTCAGATCAACGATAAGGCGGTCGTGCGCGGGAAGGTGACCCTGTCCTCCGGGCAGGAGGCCGACTACTACGTGGACCTGCGCCGCGTGACCCTGGACGGGGAGGCCGCCCCGCTGGTCGGGTCGGTCATGCTGGACAACGTGGCGGACCTGGAGTTCGACGCGGTGGGCGGGCTGACCCTGGGCGCCGACCCGGTCGCCACCGCGATGGTGCACGCCGCCCACGCGCGCGGCCGCAGGCTGGACGCCTTCGTGGTGCGCAAGGCGGGCAAGGCGCACGGCCTCCAGAAGCGCATCGAGGGCCCGGACGTGCGGGGCCGCCGGGTGCTGGCACTGGAGGACACGTCCACCACCGGCAACTCGGTGCTGACGGCGGTGGAGGCGCTGCGCGAGGCCGGGGCCGAGGTGGTCGCGACGGCGCTGATCCTGGACCGCGGGGCGCGCGAGCGCGTGGAGAAGGAGGGCCTGGAGTACCGGGCCGTGTACCAGGTGTCCGACCTGGACATCTGAGGACGTCGTAGCGGCGGGGCGGGGCGTCCCGCCGCCGCGGGGGAACGCGGGGCCGGAACCGGTCAGCCGTCGACGGTGAAGCTGTAGTCGGCGCCGCGGTCGGCGATGTCGCGCTCGATGCCGTTGACGAAGAGTTCCACGGCGGCGGGGTCGCCGATGGTGACCTCGATGCCGCCCTCGGGGATCTCGGCGTAGGTGAGGGAGCTGCCCTGGCGGACCTCTTGGTCGTGCAGGACGTCGCCGCCGGGGATGCGGACGAACACGCGGCTGGACTCGCCGATGACGCGCACGTAGAAGGCACCCTTGGGGGTCTCCTCCTCGTTCGCCGCCCCGGAGGCGTTCGCGCTCACGCTGGAGCCGGAGTTGCCGGGGAGCGAGCGGTACAAGAAGAACCCGCCGAGCGCGAGCATCGCGACCAGGAGCACGACTGCTCCGACGATGGCCACCACCTGGCCAACGCCGCGAGGATCATTCCTATGCCTTCCCACGGCGTTGAATGTAGCGTGTATCACGACAAAAAGCGACAGTGATCTCCCCGAACCTCCCCGCCTCCCACAATCCGGTCACAGTCGCACAAAAATTCACATCGCCCGTGAATCCACCACAGACCCATACAAAGCGCCCATTTCGGCCACTCCGCCGTGCCCGAAGGCCCATCGAATTTGGTCTAGACCTTTCCATCGGCTCCGTGCGTTCGGGATACTTGGGTGACACCTGGTGGACACGTCCGGACGTGCGACCCGAGTCTCGGGCTCCCCCGCCGCCCGGACCCTCCACCGGCAACGCACGTGGGGTGCCGCCGGTGCGACCGGCGGCCGCTCGCTCCAGGTCCGATTCCAGGGAGAGTCAAGCATGCCCATCGCCAGCCCCGAGGTCTACACCGAGATGCTGAGCCGCGCGAAGTCCCAGGGCTTCGCCTACCCGGCCATCAACGTGACCTCCAGCCAGACCCTGCACGCCGCGCTGCGGGGCTTCGCCGAGGCCGAAAGCGACGGCATCGTCCAGATCTCCACCGGCGGCGCCGAGTTCCTGTCGGGTGCCACGGTCAAGGACATGGTCACCGGCTCGGTGGCGTTCGCCGAGTACGCCCGCGTCGTCGCGGACAAGTACCCGGTCAACGTCGCCCTGCACACCGACCACTGCCCCGAGAACAAGCTCGACGGGTTCGTCCGCCCGCTGCTCGAGATCTCGAAGGAGCGCGTGGCCAAGGGCCAGGACCCGCTGTTCCAGTCCCACATGTGGGACGGCTCGGCGGTGGAGCTGGAGGAGAACCTCCGCATCGCCGAGGAGCTGCTGGCGTCCTCCAAGGAGGCCCGCACCATCCTGGAGATCGAGGTGGGCGTCGTCGGCGGCGAGGAGGACGGCATCGTCGGCGAGATCAACGAGAAGCTGTACACCACCCCGGAGGACGCCCTGCGCACCGCCGAGGTCCTCGGCCTCGGGGAGAAGGGCTACTACATGACCGCCCTGACCTTCGGCAACGTGCACGGCTCCTACAAGCCCGGCTTCGTGAAGCTGCGCCCGGAGGTCCTGAAGAAGGCCCAGGAGGCCGTGGCCGAGAAGTACGGCCGGACCAAGGCGTTCGACTTCGTCTTCCACGGCGGCTCCGGCTCCACCCTGGAGGAGATCCACGAGGCCATCGAGTACGGCGTGGTGAAGATGAACATCGACACCGACACGCAGTACGCGTTCACCCGCCCGATCGTGGACCACATGATGAAGAACTACGACGGCGTGCTGAAGATCGACGGCGAGATCGGCAGCAAGAAGGCCTACGACCCGCGCGCCTACGGCAAGGCCGCCGAGGCCGGCATGGCCGCCCGCGTGGTGGAGGCCGCCCAGCAGCTCAAGTCCGCCGGCAACCGGATGAAGTAGTCACCGCGTCCGACGCGCGTGGGCGCCCGGCGGCCGTGCCGGCCGCCGGGCGCCCCGTGTTCCGGGCCCGGGCGGCGGGCGCCGCGGGACGGCGCCCGGATCCGGCCTGTGGACGACCGGTGCCGGGCCCGGCGGCGGTGGCAGGATGGGATCCATGAACCTGCACCAGAACCTGCTCAACGAGCCGCCCGAGACCCGTCTGCCCGACAACGCCGAGGCCCGAGAGGCGCTGGCCGCGGCCACCGACCCCGCCCCGGTCGCCGGACGGTTCCCGGAGTACTCGGCCGCCTGGGCCCGCCTGGCCGAGAACGCCCTGGCCGCGGGCGAGCCGGTCGCCGCCTACGCCTACGCGCGCACCGGCTACCACCGCGGGCTCGACCAGCTGCGCCGCTCCGGCTGGAAGGGCCACGGCCCCATCCCGTGGGAGCACGAGCCCAACCAGGGCTTCCTGCGCGCGCTGCACGCCCTGGGCAAGGCCGCCGAGCAGATCGGCGAGGCCCAGGAGGCCGAGCGCTGCGCCACCTTCCTGCGCGACTCCAGCGCCGAGGCCGACAAGGCCCTCAACGCCTGACCCGCCGGGCGCCCCTCCCGGGGCGCCCGCGCGGCCGGCGTTCCCGCCCCAGGGGACGGAGACACCCCGCGCTGCCCCCGAGACCGCGCTCGGGAAGGGGCGGCGGGCGGATGGAGGCGGACCGACCGTGCCGGGGTGGACCCGGCGCTGCCGGCGCGAGGCCCCGGCGCCTCTCTGGAGCGGATGTTCCGCTTCTACGACCCTCGCATCGACGCCGGTGAGCACGGCGGCGACGCCGAACGCCTCTCCATGGCGGCGGCGAGCATCGAGCACGTCGTGGACACGGCCAACCGGGCCGGGGTGGACCCGGCGCTGTCGGCGGCGGTCCTGGCGCCGGCCCGGGCCGGGGCCGACCGCGGCCACGCCGATGAGAGCCTCACCTCTCTCCTGCACCTGCCGCACCGCACGTGGGGGAGGACCCGCCCGTGAAACCGGAGCCACCGGCCGCCCCACCCGGTTCGACGTGAGGAAACCCCCTCGTGGGCGCCACTTAACCGGGACGGACGGGTCGTGTACCCTCAATACGCAACGGCCCCTGTCGCTGCCTTGCGCCAGGGGTTCATCCATGTTCGGGGTCGGGAACACCCCGGTCAGGTGTCGAGCGAAAAGGTAGTGACCAATGCCGGCGATCACGCTCGTGGGTGCCCAGTGGGGCGACGAGGGCAAGGGCAAGGCGACCGACCTTGTGGGCGACCGCGTGGACTACGTGGTCCGCTACCAGGGCGGCAACAACGCCGGGCACACGGTGGTCATCGGCGACCAGAAATACGCCCTGCACCTGCTGCCGTCGGGCATCCTCTCGCCGAACGTGGTCCCGGTCATCGCCAACGGCGTCGTGATCGACCCGGGCGTCCTCTTCGAGGAGCTGGACGGGCTCGACGCCCGCGGCGTCGACACCTCGCGCCTGCTCATCTCCGCCAACGCGCACCTGATCATGCCCTACCACCGGGCCCTGGACCGGGTCAGCGAGCGCTTCCTGGGCAAGGGCCGGATCGGCACCACCGGGCGCGGCATCGGCCCGACCTACGCCGACAAGGTGTCCCGCCAGGGCGTGCGCGTGCAGGACATGTTCGACCCCAAGATCCTGCGCAAGAAGATCGAGCTGGCCCTCAACGACAAGAACCAGCTCCTCACCAAGGTCTACAACCGGCGCGCCCTGGAGGCCGAGCCGATCATCGAGGAGTACCTCGGCTACGCCGAGAAGATCCGCCCCTTCGTGGCGGACACCTCGCTGATCCTCAACCGGGCGCTGGACGACGGCAAGACCGTCTACCTGGAGGGCTCGCAGGGCACCCTGCTGGACATCGACCACGGCACCTACCCGTTCGTCACGTCCTCCTCGCCCACCGCGGGCGGCGCGGCCGCCGGGTCGGGCATCGGCCCCACCCGCATCACCAAGGTCGTCGGCATCCTCAAGGCCTACACCACCCGCGTCGGCTCGGGCCCCTTCCCGACCGAACTGCTCGACGAGCAGGGCGACTGGCTGCGCACCCAGGGCCACGAGTACGGGGTCACCACCGGCCGCGACCGCCGCTGCGGCTGGTTCGACGCGCCCATCGCCCGGTACGCGACCCGCGTCAACGGCATCACCGACTTCTTCCTGACCAAGCTCGACGTGCTCACCGGCCTGGAGCGCATCCCGGTCTGCGTCGCCTACGACGTCGACGGGGTCCGGCACGACGAGATCCCGATGACCCAGACCGACTTCCACCACGCGACGCCGGTCTACGAGTACCTCGACGGCTGGTCGGAGGACATCACCGGAGCCCGGGAATTCGACGAACTTCCCAAGAACGCCCAGGCGTACGTGCGTACCCTGGAGGAGATGGCCGGAGCGCCGGTCTCCGCCATCGGGGTGGGCCCCGGCCGCGACCAGACCCTCGAGCTGCGGTCCCTGGTCTGACCGGCGCCCGCCTGTCCGCTGTCCGTCCTCCCACACGAAGAGGCCCCCAGTAGTGAAAGCCCTCGTCCTCGGCGGCGGAGGCCGCGAGCACGCCCTCGTCCGCGCGCTGTCCCTCGACCCGGGTGTCACCGACATCCACTGCGCCCCGGGCAACCCGGGGATCTCGGAGCTGGCCGAGAACCACGTGATCAACGTGACCGACGGGCTGGCGGTGACCGAGCTGGCCGCGCGCATCCGGGCGGAGCTGGTCGTCATCGGCCCGGAGGCGCCGCTGGTGGCCGGGGTGGCCGACGCTCTGCGCGAGCGCGGCATCCCGGTGTTCGGCCCGGACCGGGAGGCCGCCCGGCTGGAGGGCTCCAAGGCGTTCGCCAAGGAGGTCATGGAGGCGGCGGGCGTGCCCACCGCCAAGGCCAGGGTGTGCCGCTCGGCGGGCCAGGTGTCCGAGGCGCTCGACGAGTTCGGCGCCCCCTACGTCGTCAAGAACGACGGCCTGGCGGCGGGCAAGGGCGTCGTCGTCACCGACGACCGGGCGCTGGCCGAGCGGCACGCGCGCGAGTGCGGCCGGGTCGTCATCGAGGAGTACCTCGACGGCCCGGAGGTGTCTCTGTTCGTGCTGAGCGACGGCGTCCACGCGCTGCCGCTGCTGCCGGCCCAGGACTTCAAGCGGGCCTACGACGGCGACCAGGGCCCCAACACCGGCGGCATGGGCGCCTACGCCCCGCTGCCGTGGGCCCCCGCCGGCCTGGTGGACCAGGTCATGGAGTCGGTCGTGCGGCCGACCCTCCAGGAGATGAACCGGCGCGGCACCCGCTACCAGGGCCTGCTGTACGTGGGCCTGGCGCTCACCTCCAAGGGCCCGCGCGTGGTCGAGTTCAACGCGCGCTTCGGCGACCCGGAGACCCAGGTGGTGCTGGACCGGCTGGCCACCCCGATCGGCGCCGTCCTCCAGGCCACCGACACCTCCGGGCTGAAGGGCATCGGCTCCCTCCAGTGGAAGCCGGGCGCCGCGGTCACCGTCGTGGTGTCCGCCGAGAACTACCCGGGCGACCCGGTCAAGGGCGACGCCATCGGCGGCCTGGACGCGGCGAACGCCGTCGAGGGCGCCTACGTGCTGCACGCCGGGACCTCCTGGAGCGGGGCCCGCGACGTGGTCTCCTCGGGCGGCCGGGTGCTCAGCGTGGTGGGCACCGGCGCCGACCTGGCGCGGGCGCGCGAGAGCGCCTACGCCGCGGTGTCCCGGATCGAGCTGCGCGGTTCGTTCCACCGGACCGACATCGCCGAGCGGGCCGCCGCCGAGCTGTAGCGGCGGACCCGCACCGTAGAAACGAAGGACTCCCATGAGCGGTTTCGTCGTCCGGCCCGAGCCGGCCCGGGTCGAGGGCCTGACCCATCTGCACACCGGCAAGGTCCGCGACCTGTACACCACCGGGTCCGGCGAGCTGGTGATGGTGGCCAGCGACCGGCTCTCCGCGTTCGACTGGGTGCTGCCCACCGAGATCCCGGGCAAGGGCCGGCTGCTGACGCAGCTGTCCCTGTGGTGGTTCGACCGGGTCGCCGACCTGGTCCCCAACCACGTGGTGTCGGACGTGCCGCCGCAGGGCGCGCCCGCCGACTGGGCCGGGCGGACCCTGGTGTGCCGCAGGTTGGACATGGTGCCGGTGGAGTGCGTGGCCCGCGGCTACCTGACCGGTTCCGGCCTCGCCGAGTACCGGGTGGACGGCACCGTGTGCGGGGTGCCGCTGCCGGAGGGCCTGGTCGACGGCTCGGAGCTGGCCGAGCCGGTCTTCACCCCGGCCACCAAGGCCGAGGTGGGCGACCACGACGAGAACGTGTCGTTCGAGACGGTCGCGGCCCGGCACGGCGCCGAGCTGGCCGGCGCGCTGCGCGACCTCACCCTGCGCGTGTACACGCGCGGCCGCGAGGTGGCGCGCGAGCGCGGCGTGCTGCTGGCCGACACCAAGTTCGAGTTCGGCCGGGACGCCGACGGCGCGCTGGTGCTGGCCGACGAGGTGTTCACCCCGGACTCGTCCCGGTACTGGCCCGCGGACGAGTGGGCGCCGGGCGGTCCGCAGCCGTCCTTCGACAAGCAGGTGGTCCGCGACTGGCTGACCTCTGCGGAGTCGGGCTGGGACCGCGCCGCGGACGCCCCGCCGCCGGAGCTCCCCGAGTCGGTGGTGGAGCACACGCTCGGCCGCTACACGGAGATCTTCCGTCGGCTCACCGGATCCGAACCGAAGCTTTGATACGGCGCGGGCGAGTGATTCCGGGCACGCTGGTCTCGGAATGGTCGCCTGAAGCGCGTATGGTGGTGGGGTCGTATGCGGCACCTGTCCGGTGTCCGGCCATGCATACGGCCTCCCCACACCTACCCTGGTCTTTTCCGTTGGACGAGTACCTCTTTGGCCGTTTCACGGGACTCTCTGCCCGATCTGCGGGTATACCACGTTCTGGACCGGTCCGGGCCGGAGGGTGCTATAGAGTCATCGCGAACACACCGGTTCGCTGGCCGTGCAGGTCACACACGAGTTCGTCGAACGTTCCAGGGGAAACCCGCGTCTAAAACGCACATAGGCGAAACCCGACGAGGGTGACCTTTTTTCACATCTGCCTCACAAAGGAGCACATGAGCATGGGCCAGGAGGTTCGTTACCGCGTCCGCGGCGGACGCCCCCTCAGTGGTACGGCGTTCATCCAGGGCGCGAAGAACGCCGTCCTGCCGATGATCGGAGCCGCTCTCCTTGCGGCCAAGGGTCGTACGGTGCTGCGCAACGTCCCCGTCATCGAGGATGTCTACCGCTCCCTCGAACTCGCCGAGCACATCGGCGCCAAGGTCGAGTTCCACGAGGCGGAGCGAACCGTGGTCATCGACGCCTCCGGGCTCAACGACCCCGAGCGGGCCGTTCTCCCGGCCGAGATCGCCTCGCGCTTCCGCGGCTCGGTGCTCTTCGTCCCGGCGCTGATGCACCGCACCGGCCGCGCCCGCATCGAGGGCGTCGGCGGGTGCAACCTGGGCAGCCGCAACCTGGACTTCCACTACCGGGGCTTCGCGCGCCTGGGCGCCGAGGTCACCGAGGACCCCGAGCGCAACCACATCAACGTCGAGGCCTCCAACCTCCGCGGCGGTCGCCTGTACCTGGACACCCCGTCCCACACCGGCACCGAGAACCTCATCATGGCCGCGGTCCTGGCCCCCGGCACCACGGTGATCGAGCACGCCGCGCTGGAGCCCGAGGTCCTGGACGTCATCGCGTTCCTCACCGCCATGGGCGCCAAGATCACCGGCGGCGGCACCGGCCTCATCACGGTCGAGGGCGTCGAGGAGCTCACCGCGGTCGAGCACACGATCATGTCGGACCGCATCGACGCGGGCGTGTTCGCGATGACCGTCGCGGCCACCGGCGGCGAGGTCAGCCTGGTCGGGGCCAACCTGGACCACCTGGGCGTGGCCCGCTGGAAGCTCGAGCAGATGGGCGTCGAGTTCTCCCAGGAGGGCGCGGTCCTGCACGTGACCCGCGACCCGTCCGTGCCGCTGCGCCCGATCAACGCGGTCACCTCGCCGTTCCCGGGCTTCGCCACCGACCTGCAGTCGCCGCTCATGGCCCTGGCCACCCTGGCCGAGGGTGAGAGCTACATCCACGAGGCGATCTACGACGGCCGTTTCGCGCTGGCCGACGAGCTCAACAAGATGGGCGCCAAGATCGAGGTCGAGGGCACCCGCGCCATCGTGCACGGACCGACCCACCTGCGCGGCACCGAGGTGATCGCCCACGACCTGCGCACCGGCGCGGCCCTGGTTCTCGCCGGACTGGTCGCCGAAGGTGAGACAATCGTTGCGCCTGGTTATCTGGTGGACCGCGGTCACGCTCAGTTCGCGACGCGACTCGCCGCGCTAGGTGCCGACGTGGAGCGCGTCGTCGTCTCGTAGCGGGTCGAAAGCGCAGTTCAAGCCGGGGTGGGAGCCCGTCTCCCACCCGGGCTTTCGGCGTTGATATGGAAAACGATCTTCTTTGGCCCCGCACAATGGGTACGATCTCGGCAATCATGCCGTGACAGAGATCGGGTCGGGAAACCAGTGGGCGCACATAGTGAAGAGCGTGGAATGGTAGCGGGGAGCAACCCGAGGTGAGTGCCCAGCGTACTGGCGATTTGACGATCGGCGTCATAGGGCCCCATGAGGTGGTCGAACGGGTCATGCTCATGGGTCCTGGGTCCACGGGACCCCTCAACGCCAGACTCATCGCCGCCGCATACCGAGATGAGCAAGAGGCGACGGACAAGGTCGTCAGGCTGGGTTCGGCGATCGACGCGTACCTGTTCGCCAGCCCGGTTCCCTACGAGTTCGCGCGAAAGGCCGGCGTGCTGACGATGCCCGCCACCTACGTGCCGCTCGGGGGCGCCAGCCTGCACGAGGCCCTGCTCCGTGCCACCCTGGACGAGCGCTACGACCCGACCAGAGCCAGTCTGGACGTGCTCAGCCGCGCCGACGTCGTCGAGGCCTACTCCGAGGTCGACCTCCCCGTGGACGGCATCCACGTCCACGAGGAACTGACCAACACCGCCCAGCTCACCTCGTTCCACGAGGGCCTGTGGCGGCGCAAGGCCACCAAGATGGCGATCACCTGCGTGCGCGGGGTCGCCGAGCGGCTGGAGGCGATCGGCGTCCCGGTGATCCGGCTGCGGCCGACCAACGCCGGGGTGCGCAGCGCGCTGCAGACGGCCGGCCTGCTGGGCGCCCACCACCGGCTGGAGGAGGCGCAGCTGGGCGTGGTCGTGGTCGACGTGCCGACGCTGCGGGACTCCTCGCGGCGGTCCACGCCCCGCTACTGGCGGGAGGAGCTACGGCTGTCGCTGCACCGGCTGCTGCTCCAGGAGGCCCACCGGATCAACGCCACGGCGCACCGTCTGGACGATCATTCGTTCATGATCACCGCGACCCGGGGGTCGCTCGTCACGGCGACCGAGGGGTTCCGGCAGCCGCCGTTCGTGGAACGCATCAAGGCGGAGCTCGGGATCGCCATCGAGGTGGGCATCGGCATGGGACGCACCACCCAGGACGCCGAGGCGCACGCCCGTGCGGCCCTGAACCGCGCTCAGGCGTCCCGTCAGAGCTTCGCGGTGGACCGGGAGGGTCGTTCCCTGGTCCCGGCCCAGCGCGCGCCCTCACGGCAGTCCTCCGAACCGCTGCGCACCAAGGGCCGTGAGACTCTGATTCGGCTTTCGGAGAAGATCGCGGAAGAGGACGGCCCCCTCGTCGTCGACGCGGAGAACGCCGGCCGGATGCTCGGCGTCACCTCCCGGACCGCGCGCCGGCTCCTGCGCACCCTCGTGGAGGAGGGGCTCGCCTGGCCCCTGCCCCCCAACCGCACACTCCAGCCGGGGCGCCCCCGCCAGCTGTACCGGCTCATCGTGGAGAAGCTCGACAAGGACGCGGCCGGCAAGTAGCCGCACCGCGGCCCGCACCCCCGTATCGGGGCGCCTTCCCCCCTGGGAGGCGCCCCTCCCGTTCTCCCGCGCCCCGCCGGGGACGCCCTTCGGGAACGGCCGGGGCGCCGCCCGCAGCGGACGACGCCCCGAGGTTCGCACGCCTCAGCGGCGCTTCGGGTACTCGCGGGCGACGCCGAGGAAGACGTCGTTCTCCTCCGGGGTGCCCAGGCTGACGCGGGCGCCCTCGCCCTCGAAGGGGCGCACGGAGACACCGGCCTTCGCGCACTCGGCGGCGAAGTCCAGGGTGTCCCCGTCCAGGCGCAGCCACACGAAGTTGGCCTCGGTGGGCGGCACGGTCCACCCGGCGTCCAGCAGGGCCCCGCGCACGCGCTCGCGCTCGGCGACGGTGGCGTCCACCCGCTCCAGCAGCTCGCCCTCGGCCTCCAGGGAGGCGATGCCCGCGGCCTGTGCCAGGTGGTTGACCGCGAACGGCACCAGGGTCTTGCGGACGGCGGCGACCACCGGCGGGTGGCCGACCAGGAAGCCCAGGCGCACCGCGGCCAGGCCGTAGGCCTTGGAGAAGGTGCGCAGGACGGCCACGTTGGGCCGGTCGCGGTACAGGGAGACGCCGTCGGGCACCTGCGGGTCGCGCACGTACTCGCGGTAGGCCTCGTCGAGAATCACCAGCACGTGCTCGGGGACCCGGTCCAGGAAGGCGGTCAGCTCCGCCTCGCGCACGGTGGTGCCGGTGGGGTTGTTGGGGTTGCAGACCAGCACCATGCGGGTGTTCTCGGTGACGGCGTCGAGGATCGCGTCGAGGTCGTGGGTCTCCTCGCGCAGAGGCACGCGCACCGATGTCACCCCCGCCAGCTCGGCGAGCAGCGGGTAGGCCTCGAAGGAGCGCCAGGCGTAGACGACCTCGGCGCCCGGCTCGCCGACGGCCTCCAGCAGCTGCTGGAGCAGGCCGACCGAGCCCGCGCCCAGTCCGATGTGGTCCTCGGGGACGTCCAGGCGGCGGGCCAGCGCCGCGGTCAGCTCGGCCGCGCCCGGGTCGGGGTAGCGGTTGAGGTCCCCGGCGGCGCGGGCGATCGCCTCGCGCACCGACGGGAGCGGTCCGTACGGGCTCTCGTTGGAGGACAGCTTGATGGATCGCCCGTCGGGCCCGATGACCTTCCTGCCCGGCTTGTAGGCGGGGATGCTCCCCAGCACCGACCGCAGATATGGCGATTTCGACTCCGACACCATTGTCCTTCCTCAATACTTTGTGCTAACCCCGCGCCACGCTCAGCGATCCCGCGTGCGGGTCGGTCACCGCTCCCAGCGGAAATATCGCACAATTGAGGAGACAACACCATGCGCTCGCGTCCGGAACCCGCCACGACGGTTCAGATCGCCGCTGGTCAGAGCCGCTCACGTGACAGCGGCCGACAGGCCGTCCGATCATGGGGCGTCTTCGCGTGCCTGCCCCTGGTCCTCGCTCTGGGCGCCTGCGGCGGCCCCACCGAGGAGGGCACCGGTGACCAGGCCGAGGCCGCCGCGCTGCTGCACGACGCCCAGCTCGTCTCGTTCGAGGGTGCCGAGATCATGCCCGAGGGCAGCGAGGCCGGCGTCTACTCCGAGCTGGTCACCGTGCAGTACAGCGAGCAGGTGCGGGCCTCCACCGAGCTCGACAAGCCCGACTGCCTGGACGCAGCCAACCGGTGGGCCGACGCCGAGGCGGTGCAGGCCGCACCGGCCTCCCTGACCTCCTACGAGTGGGACCGGGGCTCGCTCACCCACCTCCTGGTCCGGCTGGACGAGGAGGGGGCGGCCGCGGCGATCGCCTCGCGGCCGCCCGCCGACTGCGACACCTACACCGCCACCTACGAGGACGGCACCTCCTCCGGCTACGAGGTGCGCGACCTCGCGGAACTGCCGACGCTGGGCGACGAGTCGCGCGGCTTCGCCGTGGACGTGGACACCGACGGCGAGCGCAACCACATGTACAGCGTCATGTACCGCAACGGCGACCTGGTCGGCACCACCTCGATCATGGGCCCGGGGGCCCTGGAGGACTACGAGGAGATGCTGGTGGAGTTCACCCGCGCCTCCGTGGACCGCCAGCAGGAGAAGCTCGGTTAGCGGGTCACGCCCCGCCGCGGCCGCCGGCCACCTCCGCCTCCAGGTCCTCGCTCGGCCAGGCGTCGGAGCGCCCCGAGGGGTTCTCCAGCGCCTTGCCCAGGCTCGCGGCCTCCCTGGCCTCGTCCCGGCGCCGGGCGTCCAGCCGCGCCGCCCGGCGCGGGCCGGGCAGCCTGCGCGGCGGCCCCTGGAGCTCGCGGTCGGACACCGCGCCGAAGGACGCCACGGACGTACCGCTCCCCCGGTCCACCACGGCCGCGCGCACGGCGGTGCGCCGCCGCCCGCCGATGCGCACCGCGAAGACCACGTCCACGCGGGTGCCGTGCCGCAGCCCGTCGTAGCGCAGGAAGCGGTGGCAGCCGTGGCGCCAGGTGTCGAGCGGCTCGGTGTCGAGCAGCAGCGGCCTGTTGGTGCGCCACACGTCGCTGCGGCGGAGCCTGCGCCAGACCGCGCGCTCGGAGACCTCCCGCAGCTCGCAGGGCTCGCGGTGCCGCAGCCGGGCGGCGGTCCCGCGGAGTTCGGGGCTGAGCGCGGCCAGCAGGAGCAGCTCGGCGCCCAGCACGGCGGCGTGCGCCGGGCCCGCGCCCAGGACCGCCTGCCAGGCGGTGGGTTCCAGGCCCAGGGTGAGCAGGGCCGCGAACGACAGCAGCCCGGCCCGGGTCAGGGTGCGCCACCCGATGGGCGCCCGGCTGAGCCCGCCGAAGCACCCGCAGCCCGCCTCCGGGTCGCGGCGGCGGACCAGCAGCAGCACCGCGACGGACGCGGCGAACACCAGGGCGGTGAGCAGCCGGACCGCCTCTCCGGGCACCCCGGAGAGCAGGACCAGCCCCGCGGCCAGTGCGGCCTCCAGCAGCCCGGTGCCGAGCACCGCGGGGCGGCGCAGGCGCGCGGGCAGCAGGACCGAAAGCCCCGAGGACGCGTCCCGGGAGCCGAGCTTGGTGAGCGCGCCGAACAGCAGCAGTACCGCCAGGAGCGGCAGCTGGACCTCTCTCAGCGCCTGGAGGATCTCCGCCGACATGTCACACCTCTCCGTCGTGGACCGTGACGGTCGCGTTGAAGCAGCCGTCCTCCAGCCGCCCGCCCAGGGCGACGAAGGAGGTCATGGTGAGGGAGGCCAGGCGTCCGGCCCCCTGGCCGCCGCAGGTGGGGCACAGGTCGCACACCCAGCTGTCGGCGGCGGCGCAGTCGATGACGGGCAGGGCGGCGGCCTCGCGGGTGCAGTCGTTGCGCAGGCCCACCACGGCCCCGGTGGACAGCAGCGGCAGGGGCACGCAGGAGGTGCGCCGGTCGCAGTCCCGGGTGTGGCCGGCCCGGTCGATCGCCGGGTAGGCCAGGCCGGTGGCGTGGGCGCGCGGGTCCAGGTGCGAAGCGCGCCCCCAGGCGGGGTCGTACCAGGTGGCGATGCCGTTCAGGGTGGCGGAGAACTCGCCGGTGGGCGGGCGCCGGGGCGTCGCGGCCAGCGGGTAGGGCGGCTGGGTGGTGGCCGGGCGCACCGCCCAGACCGCTCCGTCGCGCCAGACGCCCACGGCGTCGAACAGGTACCCGGGTTCCAGGCGCGGGTGGCGCACGGAGATGCGGCCCGAGGCGCGGTAGGGGATGACCACGGTGAGGCGGGGGCGGCCGTGCCCGGTGTCGATCTCCAGGGTGTCGTCGTGGTGGTCGGTGATCACGCCGGTGGCGCGGGCCGCCTGCGCCCAGACGCGTTCGGCGACCAGGCGCCCGTCGTGCGAGCAGCGGACGACGGCGTCGTCGCCCGGCCGCAGTTCGGTGGGCCGGACCTCGCCGCCGCGCCAGAACGAGGTGACGCGTTCGTAGAGGAAGCGCTCCTCCCCCGCGGGTGTGGCCAGGCAGAGCATGTAGGACGTGGCGTCGACGACGACGCCGCGGGCCACCCGGCCGCCGAGCGGTGTGGGCTCGGGAGCGGTGTCGGGGCCCAGGAGCGCCGCGGTGAACCGTGCGCGATCTCGGTGTTTGTCCGTCATCACTGACATGTCGTTCGCATCCCCCTGTCGCCCGACTCGTCCTACAGTGCCCATTCTCCGGATGACGGGGCCGAGTCACGGCTCACACGCCGGAACCCGGCGGTTCATGTCGACCGCATGTCCCGTTCATTGCCAAGAGCGACGAATCGGACGCCTTGTGTGACCAAAGAAGAACTCCACGTCAACCGCCCCACAAGTATGGGCACCGCGTGCGATCTTCCGGGTGCAGGCTGTGGCCGCAGGGCCGCAGCGGACCCATGGAACGAGAGAGAGCCCCGAAGATGCACACGAGCCTCCGTGCCGCCACCGTCGCCGTCGCCGTCCCGCTGCTCCTGGTCGGCCTGTCCTCCCCCGCCTCCGCGGCCGAGCTCGCCCCCGTCGCCGCCGCCGTCGACCACCTGGTGGCGGCGACCGCCGACCAGCTCGCCCTGAGCGGGACCCTGGCCTCCCTGGGCCTGTAGCCCCGGGGGCGGGCGCGCGGGCGCGGCGGGGACGCGGAGGCGGCCCCGCCGCGCCGTTTGTCAGCGCGTGGCACCCAGGTTCCCGGGAGTTTGCGCTCACTGTGTGAGAGTTGTGCCCACAGGCCGATGCCGAGCGAGGCGAAGGGCGGTGGACACGTGGCAGGCACCAAGCAGACCCCCCGGTACGAGGAGTTCAGCAGCTACGTGGCCGAACGCGGCCCCGCCCTGCTGCGCATGGCCCGCTCCATCACCGGCAGCCACAACGACGCCGAGGACCTGCTCCAGGCCGCCCTGGTCAAGACCTTCCTGTCCTGGGACCGCATCAGCGACCCGCGCGCCCGCGACGGGTACGTGCGCCGGGCCATGGTCAACGCCCGGATCTCCGAGTGGCGCCGCAGCAGGCTGGACGTGTACCCCACCGACGAGATCCCCGAGCAGCGGGTGGACGACCCCACCTGGCGCAGCGACCTCGCCGACGTGGTGCGCCGGTCCATCGACAAACTGCCCGACCGCCAGCGCACCACCGTCATCCTCCGCTACTACGAGGACCTCACCGAGGTCCAGATCGCCGAGCGCATGGGCGTCACCCTCGGCACCGTCAAGAGCACCCTCTCGCGTGCCGTGCACCGGCTGCGCAGGGACGCCGACCTCATCATCGAACGCACCACCGGCTGACGCCCGGGACGCTCACCCGCGCTCCCGCGCCGCACCGCCGAGGAAGAGCGCGCTGACGAGCACGCCCACCAGGACGAGCGCCGCGTTCACCCCGATGGCCCAGGTCAGACCGCCGAGCGTCGCGGCGGCGCCGGTGCCGACCATCGCGGAGGCGGCCACGGCGCTCATGATCGGCGTGCCCATGGTGATGCCGATCTGCTGGGTCATGGTGGCCAGCCCGGTGGCCAGCCCCTGCTCGCCGTCGGGCAGCCCGGAGGTGGCGGTGACCATGAACCCGACGATGACCAGCATGTTGCCCACCCCGCCCACGAAGGTCGCGGCCAGGAGCAGGGGCATGCTCCCCTGGTCGGTCCCCAGGAACAGCAGGGCGAAGGTCGCCGCGCTCTGCACCGCTCCGCCGGTGAGCAGTGCGGCCCTGGCGGAGGCCGCGCCGATGACGCGCGGGGCGAGGACGCCGCCCAGGACGGTGCCCGCGCCCAGGACCGCGAAGGACAGGCCCGCCGCCAGCGGGCTGAAGCCCAGCACGTTCTGCAGGTAGAGGGTGAGCAGGAAGACCAGCGAGGTCTCGGTGAGGAACGCTATGAACCCGGCGATGTTGCCCCAGGCCACCGTGCGGCGGCGCAGGATGCGGATCGGCACCAGCGGGGACCGGGCCTTGGACTCCACCAGGGCGAACAGGGCCAGCAGTACCGCGCCGGCCGCCAGGGACCCCCAGGTGAGCGGCGCGGACCAGCCCGCCTCGCCGGCCTGCGAGAAGCCGTGGACCACGGCGAGCAGGCCGAGGGTGACCAGCACGGCGCCCGGGGCGTCGAGCCGGGGCCGCCGCTCCGGCAGGGACTCCCCGATCACGATCGGGGCGACGACCAGCACCACCAGGGCCACCGGGACGTTGACGAAGAACGCCCACCGCCACGACAGCAGGTCGGCGAGCAGGCCGCCCAGGACCGCGCCGGTGGTGAACCCCGCCGACATCAGCGCCCCGTTGAGGCCCAGCGCCCGCTCCCGCAGCGGCCCCTCCGGGAAGGAGGTGGTGAGCAGGGACAGGCCCGCCGGGGTGACCGCGGCGGTGGCCAGGCCCTGGAAGACGCGGGCGGCGATCAGCACCTCGGGGGTGGTGGCGAACCCGCCGGCCAGGGAGGACAGGCCCAGGACGGCGAGGCCGCCCAGGAAGAGGCGCCGACGCCCGAACAGGTCCGCGATCCGGCCGAAGAGCAGGGTGAAGCCCGCCGCGCACAGCGCGAACGCGGTGGCGATCCACTGGAGGTTCGCGAGCGTGAAGCCCAGTCCGTCGCCGATGACGGGCAGCGCGACGTTGAGAATGGAGAAGTCGACGGCCAGCATGAACTGCGCCGACAGCAGGAGTACCAGGATGACGGTCATGCGCGGTGTCAGCCGCGCCGGTGCGGCCGCTGGCGCGGGCGCGCCGGTGTTCACGGACATGGGATCCCTCCTCGGGTTCGCAGCAACCCTCGTCCGCGTGCGGCGGCGGAGCCAGGACACCGCCGTGGGCAGTCCCCGCCAGGGTGGTCACGACGTGACCACCCTGGGGACGCCGCGGGCGGAAGAAGCCCCGGCGGCGGGGGGTTCGGAATGAGCGACCGCGCAGAAACGTCGGAGAGGACGACCATGGCCCCCCGCGCATCCGAACTCGGTGACTTCCTCCGGACCCGCCGCGCCGCGCTGCGGCCCGAGGACGTGGGCCTGACCCCCTACGGCGAACGCCGCCGGGTGCCCGGCCTGCGGCGGGAGGAGCTGTGCCTGCTCGCGGGGGTGAGCGTCACCCACTACACGCGGCTGGAGCAGGGGCGCGGCACCCGGGTGTCGCGCGAGGTCCTGACCGCGATCGCGCGGGCCCTGCGCCTGGACGAGGACGAGACCTCGCACCTGATGGACCTGGCCGCGCCCGCCCGGCGGCCCGCGCAGCCCCGGCCCGAGCACGCCGGGGACTCGGCTCGGCAGCTGATCAACGCGATGGCGCAGGTCCCGGCGCTGATCCTGGACCGCCGCAACGACGTCCTGGCCTGGAACGGGCTCGGCCACGCCCTGCTGGGAGGGCACCTGGACCCCGGGGACCCGGACCTGCCCGCGCACCGCCCCAACCTCACCCGGATGCTGTTCCTGGAGGAGCACATGCGCGACCTCTACGGGGAGCACTGGCCGGAGGAGGCGACGCTGGCGGTGGCCTCGCTGCGGCTGACCGCGGGACGCAACCCCGACGACCGCAGGCTCGCCGAACTGGTCGGCCGGCTCGCCGTGCAGAGCGAGGAGTTCGCCGAGCGCTGGGCCCGGCACCCGGTGCGGACCTGCACGTCGGGGACCAAGCGGATGGACCACCCGGTGGCGGGCCGCCTGGAGCTGGCCTTCGAGACCCTCCAGATCCCCAAGAGCCCCGGACAGCGGCTCATCGCCTACAGCGCGGCGCCGGGCAGCCCCTCGGAGCGGGCACTGCGCGACCTGCTGCCGCAGGGCCGCCCGGACGCCGCGGAGCGGCCGCGCGCCGTCCTCTCCGCCGTGTCCGCCCGGGGGTGAGGCGGACCACTCCCCGCCCCTCCACGGATTCGTTTTGCACAGCGGCCCCCCGTGTCTGTACCCTTATGGCAGCCAGGAGGATTCGCCTAGTCAGGTCTATGGCGCCGCACTGCTAATGCGGTTTGGGTTTACGCCCATCCGGGGTTCAAATCCCCGATCCTCCGCGCTCCGGCCCGGGGCCCCTCGCACGAGGGGCCCCGGGTCTTTTGCGTGCCCCGGGCGGCCCGGGGGACGGCCCTGGCCCCGGCGGCGGATTCGCGGCGTCTCGGCTCCCACCGCGTGTGCCGCCCGGTTCTCCGCCGTTCCGCACCCATACTGTGTGCCACCTGCCGATGGCGCCCGAGGCCGCACGGCAGCAGGAGTCCACCGGTCGGTGCGGGGCGCCGACGGCGCCGTGCCGCGACGAGAGAGGTGGTCTCCCGTGCCGTCGAGGGATCCGATCGCAGAGCCCTGGGGGTCGCGCACCCCCTACGGCCCGGGCCGGCGGTGGCCGGCGCGGGTCGACCTCCACCTCGCCGAAGGGGTGGGGCCCGAGGACGTCGACCGCTGGGTCCCGTCCGCGTCGATCCTGCACTCCAACGGCGACGCGCTGGACATCGCCGTGAAGGACGGCCGGATCGTCGGGGTGCGGGGCCGCGGGGAGGACCGGGTGAACCGCGGGCGCCTGGGCCCCAAGGACCTCTACGGCTGGCAGGCCAACCACTCCCCCGACCGGCTCACCCGCCCCCTGGTACGCCGCGGCGGGAAGCTGGTCGAAACCGACTGGGACACCGCGATGGATCTCGTGGTGGAGCGCAGCAGACGGCTGCTCGACGAACAGGGCGCCTCCGCCCTGGGCTTCTACACGAGCGGCCAGCTCTTCTTGGAGGAGTACCTCACCCTCGCCGCCATCGCCCACGGGGCGATCGGGACCAACCACCTGGACGGCAACACGCGGCTGTGCACCGCCACGGCCGCCGCCGCGCTGAAGGCGTCGTTCGGCTGCGACGGGCAGCCCGGGTCCTACGGCGACATCGACCACGCCGACGTCATCGCGCTGTACGGCCACAACATGGCCGAGACGCAGACGGTGCTGTGGTCCCGTGTCCTCGACCGGCTGGCCGGGCCCAACCCGCCCCGGCTGCTGTGCGTGGACCCCAGGCCGACTCCGGTGGCCGCGCACTCGGCGGTGCACCTGGCACCCCGGCCGGGCACCAACGTCGCCCTGATGAACGCGATCCAGCACGAGCTCGTCCGGACCGGCCGGGTGGACCATGCCTATGTCAGGGACCACACCGTCGGCTACGGGGAACTGGTCCGGGTGACGGACGACTACCCGCCCGAGCGCGCCGCCGAGATCTGCGGCCTGCCCGCGGAGCGCATCCGGGAGGCCGCCGCGCTGCTGGGCGGCGCCGAACGGCTCCTGTCGACCGTGCTCCAGGGCTTCTACCAGTCGAACCAGGCCACCGCGGCGGCCGTGCAGGTCAACAACGTCCACCTGCTGCGCGGCATGCTGGGCCGACCCGGGGCGGGCGTACTCCAGATGAACGGCCAGCCGACCGCGCAGAACACCCGTGAGTGCGGTGCCGACGGCGACCTGACGGGCTTTCGCAACTGGAACAACGACGCGCACATCTCCGACCTCGCCGCCGCCTGGAACCTGGACCCCATGCGGATCCCGCACTACGCCCCGCCCACGCACGCCATGCAGATCATGCGCTACGCGGAGAAGGGGTCGATCCGCTTCCTGTGGATCAGCGCGACCAACCCGGCGGTGTCGCTGCCCGAGCTGCGCAGGATCCGCGAGACCCTCGCCCGCCGGGAGCTGTTCCTGGTGGTCCAGGACGTCTTCATGACGGAGACGGCCGAGCTCGCCGACGTGGTCCTGCCCGCCGCGACCTGGGGCGAGAAGACCGGTACGTTCACCAACAGCGACCGCACCGTGCACCTGTCCGAGAAGGCCGTGGAGCCGCCGGGCGAGGCGCGGCCGGACCTGGACATCTTCCTCGACTACGCGCGGCGGATGGACTTCCGGGACGCCGACGGGCGGCCCTTCCCGCAGTGGCACGACCCCGTGTCGGCCTTCGAGGCGTGGAAGCGGGTCAGCGCGGGCCGGCCCTGCGACTACTCCGGCCTCACCTACGACCGGCTGCGGGACACCGGCGGCATCCAGTGGCCCTGCGACGCGGAACACCCGGACGGCACCGAGCGGCTCTACACGGACGGCCGGTTCTGGGCCCGCCCCGAGGAGTGCGAGAGCTACGGCCGCGACCTCGTCACGGGGGCGCCGAAGGAGGAGGCGGAGTACCGGGCGGCCAACCCGGAGGGCCTGGCGATGCTCAAGGCGGTGGAGTACGTGCCCCCGCACGAGGAACCGGACGGGGAGTACCCCTTCACGCTGATCACCGGCCGCACCCTCTACCACTTCCACACGCGCACCAAGACGGGGCGCGCCCCGGAGCTCCGGCGGGCCGCCCCCGAGGTGTGGGTGGAGGTCTCCGCCGCCGACGCCCGGGAGGCGGGCGTCCACGAGGGGGACCCGGTGGAGGTGCGCTCGCGGCGCGGGGTGGTCAGGGCCCGGGCCAGGGTCGGCGGGATCCGCCCCGGGGTGCTGTTCGTCCCCTTCCACTACGGCTACTGGGACACCGACGCGGCGGCCCCGGACGGGGAGCGGGACCGGGCGGCCAACGAGCTGTCCGCCACCGACTGGGACCCCGTGTCCAAACAGCCGCTCTTCAAGACAGCCGCCGTCCGGCTGCGCCGCGCGGGCGCGGGCGACGGGCGGCCGTCCCCCGCGCCCACGACGACCGCGTCCGCGCCGGTGGACGCGGAGGTGGCGGCCACGCGGGGCCGACCGGACACTCTTGAGGAGCCCGACGGGGGAGGAACGCGATGAGGATCGGAGTGGCCCTGCGGGAACTCCACCGTTCGGAGAGCGCCATGGCCGTCGAACTGCTGCGGGTGGCCGACCGGCATCCGGAGGAGCACGAGATCCGCCACGTGGCCCGGGATCTGGCGGAGTGGTCCCGGGAGCACGTGCGCGAGATCGAGGGGATCGCGCCCCGCTACGGTATGGACCTCTCCGGGCCGGAGCACCCAGAGCCCTCCGAGGAGGGGGAGCGGGAGCTCCCCGGGGAGGGCTCCGACGCGGACCTGGCGCTGCTAGCGGACCTGAAACGGCTGTACCGGATGGGCGGCGGAGTGGCCCTGGACTGGGACCTGCTCGGGCAGGGCGCCCAGATCATCGCCGACTCCGACCTGCTCGCCGTCACCGAGCGCTGCCATCCCCGCTCGGTCCGCCGGATGCACTGGGCGCGGGGGATGCTCAAAGCGGTCTCCCCGCAGATCCTGGTGGGCTGAGCGGCGGGGAGCGGTCGGCTGTAGGGCGGCTCGACCGCCGTGGAGGGCGGCCCCGCGGGCGGCACGGGCGGCGGGCCGCGCTCCCCCGCGGCGGCACCACCTACCGGTGTTCCAGAGCCGCGTAGTCCGGGAGGCGGACCATGTTGGCCAACCGGTCCATCCCCCTGCCGACCAGTCCCTTGGGCAGGTAGGGCAGCATCCGGACGGTCTGGTTGCGCAGCCAGAGCTGCGCGGGCGAATCGGGCATCAGGCCGCCTCCTCCGGCACCGCGGGCGAACTCGTGCGCCTGCTCCGTGAAGCCGCGCATGCGGTGCTCGTAGACCGCGTAGGCCGGGCCGTGGCGGCCGTCGGCCGCGGCGAGCTCCCCGGCGAGGAGGTAGGCGCCGACGAGCGCCAGGCTGGTGCCGATGCCCGACATCGGGGAGGCGCAGTACGCGGCGTCCCCGAGCAGCACGGTCCGGTGCCGCGCCCACGTCCCCACCCTGACCTGGGCGATCCTGTCGAAGTAGAAGTCGTCGGCGTCACCGATGCCGGACAGCATCCGGGGGATCTCCCACCCCTCGCCCTCGAAGGCGCGCAGGACGACCCGCTTCTGCGCCTCGGTGTCGCGCCTGTCGAACCTCAGCGGTTCGGAGCGCAGGAAGAACCCGGCCCGGGCCTGCCCGGGCTCGCGCTTGGGGGAGAGCGCGGCCGTCCTGCCGGGCCGGCCGCCGCCGGCCGGCATGGTGTACATCAGCTGCCAGCCGCCGAGGTCCAGGTCCGTGGTGATGGAGTAGAGCGCCCCGTAGCAGCCGAGGTCGTGGATGTAGCGCTCGTGCGGGCCGAAGACCAGGCGGCGCACGTTGGAGTGCACGCCGTCCGCGCCGACCAGCAGGTCGAAGCGGCGGGACCCGCCCTTCTCGAAGCCGACCCGGACTCCGTCCTCGTCCTGTTCGACGGCGGTGATCGAATCGCCGAACACGTACTCGACGTCGTCGCGGGTGGTGTCGTAGAGGATCCGGGCCAGGTCGGAGCGGAGGATCGCCATCTCCGCGATGGGGCCGCCGGAGTCGCCGAACACGTCGGTGCCCATCTTCGCGACGGGTCTGCCGTCGCGGTCGACGAAGGCCATGCCGTAGGCGCCGGTGTGCGCCCTGCGGACCATGGGGACGATGCCCGTCAGCTCCGCCACCCGGCGGGCGGTGCCGCGGATGTCGACCGCGTGGCCGCCGGTGCGGAGCACGGGTGCCCGCTCCACCACGGTCGGCCGGAAACCGAACCGGTGCAGCCAGTAGGCCAGGGTCGAACCGGCGATCCCGGCGCCGGAGATGAGAACGCTCCGGTTGTCCATGTCTCCTCCTGAGGTCGCGTACGCCGTATCGAGCGCACGCCACGACGCTATCGAGGAGCCCCGGGAAAGCCTTAGAGAAAACCGTTCAGAGCAACGTTCCGACCGGGAGAAGCGCACTAGTACTACGGAAGCGGACTAGTACACTCACCCCGTACCGAACCGAGGATCGGAGTGCCCCGTGCCGTCGTCGCAGCCGCCGCCCGCCCCGCCCTACCGGCAGATCGCCGGGGAGATACGCTCCTGGATCACGACGGGCGCCCTGCGCCCCGGCGACCGGGTGCCCTCGGTGCGGCAGATCGCCCAGCGGTGGGGCGTCGCGATCGCGACGGCGACCAGGGTGACGGCGGTCCTGCGCGACGAGGGGCTGGTGGAGTCGCGGGTCGGCTCCGGGACGGTGGTCACCGGCCGGGGTGTACGCGCGGGGACCGCCGGGGCGGACGCGCCGGCCCCGGTCGCGGCCGCGCGGCGGCCCGGGGTGGCCCCTCCCCCGCTGAACAGGAGGAACGTTCTGCGGACCGCCATCGCCATCGCCGACGTCGAGGGCATCGACGCGGTGTCGATGCGGCGGCTGGCCTCCGAACTGGGCGTGGGTCCGATGTCGCTCTACCGGCACGTGGCGAACAAGGACGAGCTCGTGCGGCTGATGGCCGACGAGGCCTTCGGCGAGGTCGAGCCGCCCGAGCCGGGGCCGCCGGGGTGGCGGGCCAAGCTGGAGTTGAGCGCCCGCGAGCAGTGGCGCCTGTGCCACCGGCACCTCTGGCTGGCCCGGGCCGTCTCGTTCACCCGCCCGTCGATGGCGCCCGCCATGATGGCGCACACCGAATGGGTGCTACGGGCGCTCGACGGGCTCGGACTGTCCGAGGTGACGCGGTTCCACGAGGCCGTCACGCTGCACTCCCTGGTCCTCGGCTTCGGCGCCTCCCTGGCGGACGAGGCCGAGGCGGAGCAGAGCACCGGTGTCACCCTCGACGGATGGTGGCGGGCCGAGCGGCCGCGCTCCGAGGAGGTCCTCGGCGGCGGACGGTTCCCGCTGCTGGCGCAGGTCCCGAGGCTGACCCCGTCTGACCTCGAGGAGCTGTTCGAGTACGGCCTGGCCCGCCACCTCGACGGGCTCGCCGTCCTGGTGGAGCGGCAGGCCGGGAGCGGGGACGCGCGGCCTTGACGGCCCCGGGGAGCGGACGGGACTCACACGGCGGCGAGCACGGCCGCGGCGACGAAGACGACCTGCATGATCGTGCGGGGCAGCAGCGGGGTGGCGGGCTTCCCGGCCAGGGTCACGCCGCGGCGGACCGCGGAGACGTTGGCCGGGAACATGGCGAGCATCAGCAGGGCGAGGCCGGCCGCCGCGAACGGGGCCGTCGGCGGGTACAGCAGCGCGGCCGCTCCCGCGAGTTCCAGTACGCCGGTGACCGTGACCAGCAGGTGCGGGAACGGGAGCGCCGGAGGGATCATCTCGGCGAAGTCGCGGCGCCAGGACGGCAGGAAGTGCACCACCCCGGTGAGGACGAACATCAGTGCCAGCCCGCCCCGGAGGGAGGTCTGCCAGTCGAGCGCCTCCACACCCGCCAGGCCCAGGAGCCACAGGAGCGCGGTGCCGCCGACGAGGGCGATGAGGGGTGCCATGCGGAGTCTCCGATCCTTGAATCTTGTCAGTGACTAGATTGCGTCACGGCTTGAATCTTGTCAATGGAAAGATAGGCTGGCTCCGCTATGGCCACTCGGGAACAGGAAGGCGGGACGGATGGCCGGCCGGCCCTACCATCACGGCGACCTGCGGCGCGCCGTCATCGACGCCGCCCTGGAGGCGACCCGGGAGTCCGGTCCGGCCGGGTGGAGCCTGCGCGAGCTGGCCCGCCGCGCGGGCGTCTCGCACGCCGCCCCCGCCCACCACTTCGGCGACAAGGCCGGGGTGCTCACCGCCGTGGCCGCCGAGGGGTTCGCGCTGTTCGCCGACGCCCTGGAGGCCGCGGCGGCCCAGGGCCCCCGGGAGGCCGGCCTGGCCTACATCCGCTTCGCCCTCGCGCACCGCGCGCACTTCGAGGTGATGTTCCGCCCCGAGCTGTACCGGCTCGACGACCCCGGGCTGCTGGCCGCGCGCGAACGCGCCGGAGCCGTGCTGGCCGCCAGCGGCGGCACGCTGGCCGCCGACGCCGCCCGGGCCAGGGCGACCACCATCGGCGCCTGGGCGTTCGCGCACGGGTTCGCCGATCTGTGGCTCAGCGGGTCCCTCCCCGAGAGCGCCGACGGGGACCCGGAGGAGGTCGCCCGCCCGGTCATCGAGGTGCTGTTCGGCCGGTAGCGCCGGGCCCGGGAGCGTGGAGGGGCGGCGCCGGGGCGCGGAGAGATAGGGCGCGGGGTTTGTTTACCGGGTCAACCGAAAATAGGGATTCGGAGATCAGTGCTTTGATCACGGGTTTCTGTAGATCCGGGGGACCGGAACCGAATTCCCACCGCGGATTCCGTAGAATGGCGTCGGGGCGGCGCGGCCCGAACGCCCTCATCCCCCACTCCGGGCCTGGAGGGACGTCCTCTTGCCACATCCCCCGACGGCTCCGGACACGCTCACCGCCACCGCCCCCGAGTCGTATGAGAAGTGGTACGGCCGGCGATTGATGGTCCTCTACTATCTGCTCGGGGCGCACGCGTCGGCCGTGGCCCTGCATTTCGCGGCGAAGCTCCACTACGGCGCCGTGGAGACACTCGAACGCGCCGGTCGTTCGATGCCGGGGTGGGAGGCGGCGCAGGCCGTCGAGGCGGTGACCGGGTACCTCGTGCTCCCCCTGTCCCTGGCAGTGGGCGCGATCCTCTTCTTGGTGCCTTGGCTGAAGCCGCAGGACCTGCCCGCCTGGGTGAGCGCGGCGCACTTCCGCGCCGCCGTAGCCCGGATCCGGGGCGGGGTGGTGGGCGGGGACCCTGCGACCGACCACGTGGCCCGGACCGCCTGCGAATACCTGATCAGCCGGAGCTCCCTCGAGCCGAAGATCCTGTTGCCCCTACAGACCTTCTCCCTCGGCTTCTGGTGCCTCCTGTGCGGCTCCGGCCTGGCGATGAGCGCCGCGGAGGGCGACCTGTTCCTGGTGCTCCTCCAGGCCGGATCGCTCCTCTCCTTCGTGGGCCTGCACGCCGCGCCGTGGCGGCTGGCGCTGCTGCGCTACAGGGCGCTGGAGTACCGGGAACTCCACGAGGCCCTGCTGTGGCGTCTCCACGGGGCGGTCCGGTGAGCGGCGTTCCGCCCCGGCCGCTGCCCGGGCACCTGTTCCCGCTGCCGGTGCAGTGGTACGCCCAGGACCACCCGCGCGTGTACGGCGCGGTCCTCGGGGCGGCGCTGGGCTCCGTGCTCCTGCTGCCCCTGGTGTTCGCGCTGGCCAACGAGCGGTTCGGGATCCCCGTACCGGTACTGGCGGCGATCGGGCTCCTGCTCACCGGGGCGGTCACCGCCCTCGGCGTGTGGAGCGCGGAACGGGACGTGCGGGGGGCGACCGTCGACGGGGACCGGGAGAGGTTCCGGGAGGCACAGCGCCTGGTCCGCGAGGGGCGGCCGGGCGGGGACGCGGAGACCGACCGGATGGCGGGACGGTACGCGCGGCTGGTCACGGCGTCGCCGCTGGGGCACCCCGTACAGGCCGCGGCCCTCGCGGGCCTGCTCGCGATCGCCATCCTCACGGCGGCCCTGCACATCGCCGACGGCCGGTACCCCCTCGCAGTGCCCTACGCGATCACGGCCGCCGCTGCCGCTCTGTACCTGACCGTGGGGATGCCGCTGATCGAGCACCGCAAGAAGCGGGCCCGGTCCCTGCTCGCCCTCATCGACCCCGCGCCCCCCGAGGAGGGCCCTTGACCCACCCCCGACCCCCAGCCGCTCGGTCCGTGAAGAGAACGCGTCCCGGCGCACTCCGACTGGCGTGCCTGGTGGGGGTCCTGTTCGGGATCGCCATGGCCTTCGGATTCGTCTCGTCCTTCGTCTTCCAGGCTGGAGAGACGGTCGGAGGGCCGGCGCTCCTGGGTGTCGTTGTGCTGGGCCTGGCGACCTTGGCGGTCTTGGTCATGATCACATGGCTCTCCATCCGGAGAAACGCCCTCATCCCTCCGCAGGATGCGACTTTCGCGGCCCGGCGGGAGGCGGCCCGGGTGGTGCGGCGACGACGACCGACCGGGGATCCACGGATGGACGACCTGGCCCGGATGACCGCCGTAGGCATGCTCCGGCTTTCGCCGTGGACCACGACGCGCATCCCTTTGGCCGTCTTCGTGGTCTTCTTCGGCCTGAACGTCGCCTCGTTGACCGCCCACTTCTCGGCACCCTCCCCGCCCTCCGATCCCCCGTGGATCAACCTGTTGGGTGTGGTGTTCTTCCTGCTCATGGCGGTGGCGCACCCTACAGCGGCGGCCGCGCAGAGGGAGAACGCCCACGCCTTCCTCCACGCTCTCGACCGGGCGGAATGGGAGCGGTCAGGGCCCGAGGGGGACCGGTGAGCCGCGCGGACGTCGTCGCCGTGCGCTGGGCGGCCGCGGCGGCCTTCGGGGTGGTGCTCGCCCTGTGCGTGCTGCTGGCTCTGCTGCTGTGGTCACTCAACAGGACGACGCAGGCCGGGGTCCCCTCCGCCGGGTTGGCGCTGGGGACCGCCGCCATGATCGGCCTGCTCGGCGGCGGGTGCCTCGGAGTGGCGATGTCCTGGGCGAAGTGGGAGCCGGCCCCCGGCCGGTCCGTGCTCCGGCGGGAGTCCGCACCGGCCCGGGACGCGTACGGCGCGGCGTTCCGGCCCCCGGCCACGGCCGCGCCCTCGTCCTGGAAACGGGCGGCGGGCCATATCGCCTGGGTCGGCGGAGCCGTGCTGGGGCTCTTCTCGGTCCCCGTCCTCTTCCTCCCCCTGTTCGCCTTCTGGTCGGTGCTCCCGTCACCACACGCGAACACGGGTCCGGCCGGCGCCCTGCTGTCCGCCCTCCTCGTGAGCGGCGTGCTGGGAACACTTTTCGGCCTGGGGCTGTGGTCCCTCCTGGATGCGCGCCACGCACCGGCACGACCGCTTTCACCGTCCGGTTCGCCGGCGGTGCGACGGCGGGCCGCTCGGGCGGTGCGCCAGGGGAATCCCACCGGGGATCCGACGACCGACCTGGTGGCCCGGGACATCGCGCTGCAGATGGTGAACGAGCGGTGGCCGGCCCCGGTCTTCCTGCTCAGCCTCCTGGGACCGTTCCTGTTGCTGCTCCCCGGGAGCACGCGGGCGTTCCAGGAGGACGGGTTCACGCTGCACTCCCTTGCGCCGGTGGGCTTGCTGGTGTTCTTGGTGCTCACGGGGATCGCGTGCACGGTGCTCGTGGCGGAGCATCGGAAACAGGCGTCCAGGTTCCTGGAGCTGTTCAAAGGGAATGCGGCCCGGGACGGGTATCGGACGCCCTTCCCGTAAAAGGGGACCTCGTGGCGGGGCGTGAATTCCGGCCAGGGGCGGTCGGGAAGAGCGGAGGTGCGCCCGCCACCGTGACCGGGGTTTTCCACAGGAATCCGGGGTGCCTTCCGGCGGGCCGGGAGTGCTGCTTGTATGGGGGAAAGCCCGGAACGAGGTGCGCCTGTGGCGGAGACCGACATCCGATCCACCCGACCGCCCATGACCGGTCCTCCCGGCCGGTCCTCTCCCCCGAAGCGCTCCCGCCCACCCCTGGCGCGGGTGGGCGTCCCCGACACCCGGGGACCGGTGCGGTTCCTGTGGTGGCTGGTGCGGGCGCAGCCCGGACGGGTCGCGCTCGGCTCCTTCTGGGGCATCGTGTGGATGGTCGGCCTGCTGGTCCCGCCCTACCTCCTCTCCCGGGCCGTGGACGAGGGGCTGCGGGCCGGGGACCGGGCGGCGCTGCTGGGCTGGACCGGGGTGTTCGCCGGGGTCCTGGTGTTCACCGCGCTCGCCTCGATCCTGCGGCACCGGACCATGGCGATGGTCCGGGCGCACGCCTCCCTGCACTGCACGCGGGTGCTGGCCCGGCACGCCGCCCGGGTGGGGGCGCCGCTGTCGCGGGGCACCTCCTCCGGGGACCTCTCGGTGGTGCAGTCCGCGGACGCGGGCCGCATCTCGCAGATCCTCACCCTGTTCGGCCCGGGGGTCGGCAGCGTGCTGGGCTGTGCCGGAGCGGTGGTGATCCTGTGGGGGTTCGCCCCGGTCCTGGCGGTGGTGGTGCTCCTGGGGCTGCCGGTGACGGCGCTGGTGATGGCCCCGCTGCTGCGGCGGATGCACGACCGGCAGAACACCTACCGGGACCGGGAGGGCGAGGTCACCGCCCTGGCGGCCGACATCGTGGCGGGGCTGCGGGTGCTGTGCGGGATCGGCGGCAGGGAGAGGTTCGCGCGGCGGTACCGCGAGCGCTCGGGCGACCTGGTGCGCGACGGGTACCGGCTGGGGTCGGTGACCAGCTGGTTCGAGGAGGTCGGGCAGTGCGCCCCACTGGTGTTCACCGCCGTGGTCACCTGGTTCGCGGCCCGGCTGGCGGTGTCCGGGGAGCTCACCGTGGGCGAGACGGTGGCGGTGTACGGGTACGTGGCGGTGCTGGCGGTCCCGGTGTTCCAGCTGGTGGAGGTGGCGACCGACTTCAGCAGGGGGCACGTGTCGCTGACACGGCTGCTGGCGCTGCTGCGGACGGTGCCGGACCGGCACGGAAGCGGGGAGGCGCCACCGCCGCCGGGGCCGGGTGAGCTGGCCGACCCGGAGTCGGGGGTGCGGGTGCCCACGGGGGCGATGACCGCCCTGGTGGGCGCGGACCCGGCCGCGTCGGCCCTGGTGGCGGACCGGCTGGGCGGATATGTCGACTCGGCGGTCACCTGGGGCGGGGTGCCGCTGCGGGAGGTCGACCCGGCGGTGGTGCGCGAGCGGATCCTGGTCTCCGACAACGACGTGCACCTGTTCGCCGGGGCCCTGCGGGAGGTCGTGGACGTGCACGGCGAGCGGGACGAGGTGGAGGTCGACCTGGCGCTGCACACCGCGGCCGCCACGGACGTGGCGGAGGCGCTGCCGGACGGGCTCGACTCGGCGGTGGAGGCGCAGGGGCGCGATCTGTCGGGCGGACAGCGGCAGCGGGTGCGGCTGGCCCGCGCGGTGCTGGCCGACCCCGAGGTGCTGATCCTGGTGGAGCCCACCTCGGCGGTGGACGCGCACACCGAGGCCGTGGTCGCGGAGCGGCTGCGCGCCGAACGGCGCGGCGGGACCACCCTGGTCGTCACCGCCTCGCCGCTGGTGGCGGACCGCGCCGACCGGGTGCTGTTCCTGGACGGCGGCCGGGTGGTCGCGGAGGGCACCCACGCGGAGCTGGTGGCGGAGTGCGCCGGCTACCGGTCCCTGGTCCTGCGCGGCGCCGACGAGGAGGACGGCGCGCGGGCCGTACGGCGCACCGCGGCCCCGCCGGGGCCGGCGCGCGGCGCCGGCGGGGGTGCCGGTGGGGGCGCCGCGGAAGGACCCGGGGCCGAGGGCCCGGCGCCACCGGTGGGGCGGCGCCGGACGGGCGCCGGGCCGCGGACGCCGGGAGGTCCGGCGGGCCCGGCCGGGAGCGGCGGCCCGGAGCGGGCGGACGGCGACGGGCCGGGACGGCTCCCGGACGGAGAGGAGGGGCGGTGAGCACGGGGGGAACGGACCCGGCCGCGCTGCCGGTGGCGGGGCGCGGAACGGTGCGGCGGGAGCTGCGGCGGCTCATGGAGGCCGAGCGCGGTCCGCTGCTGCGGATGGTGCTGCTCACCTGTGCCGCCGCGGCGGTCGGGCTGGTCGCGCCCTACCTGGTGGGGCGGATCGTGGACCTGCTGGAGGCGGGTACCGCGACGGTGTCGGCGGTGGACGGGCTGGCGGCCGCCGCGGTGGCGTGCGCGCTGGCGGGCCTGGTGCTCAACCGGTACGCCAGGCTGAGCGCGTTCCGGTTCGGCGAACGGGCGCTGGCCCGGCTGCGCGAGGAGTTCGTGGAGCGGGTGCTGGCACTGCCCACCCGTGTGGTGGAGCGGTCCGGCACCGGCGACCTCACCACGCGGGTGACGGCGGACGTCGCCACCGCCGGGGCGACGCTGCGGACGGCGGTGCCCGACATCGTGCCGTCGTCGCTGCGCATCCTGTTCCTGCTCGCGGCCGTGTTCTGGCTCAGCCCCCTGATGGGGGCGGCGGTGCTGCTGGGAGTGCCACCGGCCTGGCTGGCGGTGCGCTGGTACCTGCGCCGGTCCCGGGAGGCGTACCTGGCGGAGGGCGCGGCCGGTTCCGCGGCGGTGGAGGGGGTGACGGCGACCGTGCGGGGCGGCCGCACCGTGGAGGCGTTCGCGCTGGGCGGGCGGCGGGTCGCGGCGGCCGACCACGACGCGGTGGAGGTGTACCGGGCCCGGCGGCGCACCCTGTACCTGAGATCGGTGCTGTACCCGGTCACGGACATCGCGTTCTCGCTGCCCGCGGTGGTGGTGCTGCTGGTGGGCGGGTTGCTGTACCTGGACGGCCGGGTGGCGCTCGGGGTGGTGGTCACCTGCTGCCTGTACATGCTGCGGGTCCAGGAGAGCGCCGGGTGGATCATGATCTGGATCGAGCTGCTCCAGCGCAGCGGGGCGTCGTTCGCCCGGGTGTTCGGGGTGGGCGAGGCCGCCGCTGGACCGCCACCGCCGGGGCCGACGCCGGCGGACGACCTCATCGAGGTCCGCGACGTCCACTACGCCTATGTGGACGGGCGGGACGTGCTGCGCGGGGTCACGCTGAGGGTGCGGCCGGGCGAGCGGTGGGCGATCGTGGGCCCCTCGGGCGCGGGCAAGACCACGCTGGGCCGGTTGCTGGCGGGGGTGGACGCGCCGCGTTCGGGCCTGGTGCTGGTGGGCGGGGTGCCGGTCGCGGACCTGGGGCCGCGGGAACTGCGCGAGCGGATCGTGCTGGTGAGCCAGGAGCACCACGTGTTCGCGGGAACGCTGCGGGAGAACCTGGCCATCGCCGCGGAGGAGGCGGACGACGCCGCGCTGGCGGCGGCGCTGGAGACGGTGGACGCCGACTGGGCGGCGGCGCTGCCGCGGGGGCTGGACACACCACTGGGCCCGGGCGGGGTCGCGCTGGACCCCGCCCGGGCGCAGCAGGTGGCACTGGCACGGGTGGTGCTGGCCGACCCGCACGCGGTGCTCCTGGACGAGGCGACCTCGCTGCTGGACCCGACCACGGCCCGGCAGGCGGAACGCTCGCTGGCTGCGGTGCTGGAGGGGCGGACGGTGATCGCGATCGCGCACCGGCTGCACACCGCGCACGACGCCGACCGGATCGCGGTGATGGAGGACGGGCGGATCACCGAACTGGGGCCGCACGACGAGCTCGTCGGCGCCGACGGCCCCTACGCGGCCCTGTGGCGGTCCTGGCACGGCGACCGGACGGCGTGAGGCGGGGCGGGCGGCAGGGGGCGGGGCGGTCCCGCGGCGATGCTCACCACCACGTGGTGGGGGCCGGGTCCGGTGGCGGTCACGGCGTTCCTCCCGGCCGAGGGGTGAGGGGGTGGGAGTTCTGGTAGGCGAGGCGCCGGTCGGCGTCGTCGGCCAGCGCGGTGAGGTGGTCGTCCAGGAAGGCGAACACCTCCCAGGCGGCGAGGTCCGCGGCCGCGCCGATCCGGCGGGCGACCAGGGTCTCGAGGTCGCCGAGGCGGGCTCCCTTCCACACCTTGTCGGCGAGTGTGACGAGGAGGTCCTCCAGGGTGCGGTCCTCGGCCTCCCAGTCGCCGTGGGTGGCGCAGAAGCGGGCGAGTCCCTCGGGGACGCCTCGGTCGAGGAGGAGGCGCCGCCCGGCCGCCTCGTGCCGGCGCCCGGGGCCGGTGAGCTCCTCGGGATGGGCTGTCTTGCCGATGTCGTGCACGGCGGCGCCGAAGAGCACGGCGTCGGAGTCCACCGGCAGGCCGCGGTACTCCGCCAGGAGCCGGTCGAGGAGGGCGGCCGCGGTGTCGTGGACCAGGAGGCAGTGGGCGTACAGCCGGGCCGGGGCGCGGAGCTCGTCGAACAGCTCTTCCGCACGGGCGGGGAGGGGACGTGGAATGATGGCGGACCCCTTTCCGGGTCGGGGCCACGGTCGGAGTATCTTGACATCGAGATATTCGGACCCTATCCGCGGCCCGATCGACCCGCAAGGGGGTCCCCACCGCGACGAACGGCCGGGGCCGCGGTCGGCGGGGCCCGACCCGCGGGCACGGCCGGACCGCCGCCCCACGACGTAGGAGCACCCATGACCGACCGGCGCTGCGCCTGGGCGCGCAACGCGTCCGAGCTGATGACCGCCTACCACGACCGGGAGTGGGGCCGCCCGTCGCGCGACGACGCCCACCTGTTCGAGATGCTGGTGCTGGAAGGCGCGCAGGCGGGGCTCTCCTGGGCGACGGTGCTCAACAAGCGCGCGAACTACCGCGCGCTGCTGGACGGGTTCGACTACACCAGGATCGCCGCCTACAACGAGGAGCGCGAGAAGGAGCTGCTGGCCGAGCCCGGCATCATCCGCAACCGCCTCAAGATCGCCTCGCTGGCCCGCAACGCTCGGGCGTTCCTGCGGGTGCGCGAGGAGTACGGCACCTTCGCCGACTACCTGTGGTCCTGGACCGACGGCGTGCCGCTGGTCAACCGCTTCACCGAACCCGCCGAGGTCCCGGCGAGCACGCCGCTGTCGGACCGGGTGAGCAAGGACCTGAAGAAGCGCGGGTTCTCGTTCGTGGGCACCACCATCGTCTACTCCTACCTCCAGTCCACGGGGGTCGTCGAGGACCACCTGGTGGACTGCCCCGCCAAACCGAAGGAGGCCGCTGGCGCCGAAGAGGGCCTGCCGGACCGATGAGGCGCCACCGCGGCCGATGGTGCGTCCCCACGCCCCGGGCCGTGGCCGCCGCCGGAGACCCGGGCCTGGCGCTGGGCAACCCATGACGGGGCGCCCGGCGGCCACCTCCGGCGGAGGACCGGGCCCGGCGCTGGGCCGCCCCTGACAGGCGTCGGCGGGCGCCGCCGGGGGCCGGGGCGTGGGGCCCTGCCCCGGGCGGCGCGGCTCCGGGCCGGCCGCGCGCGTCCCGGGCGGCGCGGGCTCCGGGGCCGGGACACGGGGCGCCGGCCCCGCCCCGGGGCGGGGTCACACGGGTTCCTCCCAGAGGGGGCGGCCGCGGCGGACCTCCCAGCGGCGGGTCACCCCGATCTCGCGCAGGAACACCGGGTCGTGCCCGGCCACCAGCAGTGCTCCCCGGTAGCCGGCCAGCGCCTCGGTGAGCCGCAGCCTGCTGTCGAGGTCCAGGTGGTTGGTGGGCTCGTCCAGGACGAGCAGCCGGGGCGGCCGCTCGGCCAGCAGCACGCGGGCCAGCGCCACCCGGAACCGCTCACCGCCGGAGAGCCCGCCGACCCGCTGGTCCACCCGCTCGCCGCGAAGGAGGAAGCGCGCCAGCCCGGCCCGGATCCGCTGCGGATCGGTGCCCGGCGCCGCGTCGCGCACGTTGTCGAGCACGCTGCGGTCGTCGTCCAGCACGTCCAGCCGCTGCGGCAGGTACCCGACCCGGTCCACCACGTGGACGACCTCCGCCCCGGGGTGCTCCCCCAGGCCGACGACGGCCCGCAGCAGCGTGGTCTTGCCCGCCCCGTTCGGGCCGGTCAGCGCCACCCGTTCGGGTCCGCGCAGCACCAGCCTCCGGTCCCCGCCGGTGCGCAGCTCCAGCACGTCCTGTCCGGCGGGGACCTCGGTGCCGGGCAGGTCGACGCGGATGACGGCGTCGTCGCGGACGGCCGCCTCGGCCCGGGCCAGCTGCTCCCCCGCCTCGGCCAGCTTCTCCTCGTGCATGATGCGGTGCTTGCCCGCGGCCACCTGCGCCTCGCGCTTGCGCTGGTTCATGATGACCTTGGGTTCGCGCTTGGTCTCGGTCTTCTTGTTCCCGAACCGCACCCGCCGGGCCAGCTTGACGTGGGCCTCGGCGAGCTGGCGCTTCTCCCGGCGCAGGTCGGCCTCGGCCGCGCGGACCGTCCGCCGGGCGGCCTCCTGCTCCGCGGCGAGCTGTTCGGCGTAGGCCGTGTAGTTGCCGCCCCAGGTGCGCAGTTCCCCGTCCCGCAGTTCGGCGATCCGGTCGACGTGCTCCAGCAGCTCGCGGTCGTGGTCGGCGACCACCAGCACACCGGGCCAGGAGTCGACGGCGGCGAACAGCCGCTCCCGGGCCCGCCGGTCGAGGCTGTCCGTGGGCTCGTCGAGCAGGGTGACGGCGGGTCGGCGCAGCGCGATCCCGGCCAGCCCGACCAGGACGGCCTCGCCTCCGGAGAGGGTGCCGACGGTCCGGTCCAGCGGGTCCGGGCCGTCGAGGTCGACACCGAACCGGGTGAGCCGGGCCAGCGCGCGCTCCTCGATGTCCCAGTCGGCACCGATGGCGTCGAAGTGCGCCTGGTCGGTCTCCCCCCGTTCCACTGCGCGCAGGGCGGCGCGGACCGGCTCGATGCCCAGCAGCCCGGCGACGGTGCGCCCGGTGTCCAGGGTGATCCGCTGGTCGAGGTACCCGATGTCGCCGTCCACGGCGAGGGTGCCCGACGCGGGGGCGAGCCGTCCGGCGATGAGGCGCAGCAGCGTGGACTTGCCGCTGCCGTTGCGGCCGATCAGCCCGGTGCGCCCGGGGCCGAAGCAGGCGTCCAGGCCGGAGAAGACGGACGCGCCGTCGGGCCAGGCGAACGCCAGGCCGGCGGCGACGACGGTGTGGGACATGCGGACCTCCCGGAGGTGGGGAACGGGGAACGGACGGCGGAACGCGATACGCGTGCGACGAGGCCCATCGGGATCCCTCCTCCTTCAGAAGGTCATTGGTGCAACTCTTGTTGCGTTAAGGATGATGGCACACGGGACGGGCAAATGCAACTACAGTTGCGTTATGACTTCGACTCCGGAACCCCCGGGCAGTGCCCGCCCGGGCGGGCGCACCGCGCGCAACACCGCCGCCGTCCTGCGGGCCACCCTCGACGAGCTGGGCGAACACGGCTACGCCGGGCTGACCGTCGACCGCGTCGCCGCCCGCTCGGGTGTGCACAAGGCCACCGTCTACCGCCGCTGGGGCGGGGTGGACGGTCTGCTGGCCGCCGCCCTGGAGTGGTCGGCCCGCGAGCACGACTGGGCGCCCACCCGCACCGGCACGCTCGAAGGCGACCTGCTGGCCCTGGCCGAGGACGTGCGCCACGGCTTCACCGACGCCCCGGAGGGGGCCGTGTCGGCGGCCTCGATCGCCGCCGCCCTCGCCTCTCCCGTGGCCGCCGAGGCGCTGCGGGCCTTCATGGCCGACCGGCACGAACGCTCTGCGGCCGTGGTCGCCGAGGCCGTCGAACGCGGCGAGGTGCCCGAGGGCACCGACGCGGTGGAGGTCGTCCGCTGCGCCGTCGCCCCCGTCTACCACCGGCTCCTCGTCGGCCGTGAACCCGTCTCCGACGCGGACCTGCGCCGCGCCGCCCGCATCGCCGCCGACGCCGCCCGCGCCGGGGCCTTCGTCACCCGGGACTGACCCCGCCCGGACACGGGCCTTCGCCGCCCGTGACCGGGCGGGCCCCGCTCCCGCGAGGAACGGCCCCCGGCAGCGCCGTCCCGGCACCCCCGGCCGAACCGCCCGCGGACCGTGGACCTCCCCGACCGTGGGGCATACGCACGGAATCGCCGGGAGAATGGGGCGCGGCGCCGCGGAGCGGCTCCGTTGGATACTGGTGAGCGCGCCCGGACCGGGCGCCGGGGAACGACGAGGGGGCCGCCATGGGGGATGCCGCGATCGACCTGTCGCTGATCGGTGACCTGTACCGGAAGTACCGCGATCCGCTGGCGGAGGTGAGAAAGGCCCAGCGCGAGTTCCTGTGGGAGACCCGGGGGAGGATGACCCCGCAGCTGGACGACCTCGAGGCCGAGATCACCTACCTGCTGCTGCGGGAGACCCGGCCCGAGACGGTCATGGAGCTGGGCACCTTCCACGGCTGGTCGACCACCTGGATCCTGTCGGCCCTGCGCGACAACGGGACCGGGACCCTGCACTCGTTCGACATCGTCGACAACGTGCTGTCCAACGTCCCGGCGTCCCTGTCCGAGGGGCGCTGGCACTTCCACCGGGGGGACGTGCGCAGGAACCTCGACGAGGTCCCCGAGGGCATCGGCTACCTCTTCGTGGACGCCGCCCACAACGCCCGGTTCGCGCGCTGGTACCTGGCCGAGCTGTTCCCGCGGGTCGCCCCGGGAACCCCGGTCAGCGTCCACGACGTGTTCCACGGCAGGCGGGCACTGCCCCTGACGGAGGGCGCGGTCGTGCTGGCGTGGCTGCGGCGCAAGGCCGCGGAGTACCTGACCGTCTCCCGCAAGCGGGCGCCCGCCCCGTACACGGCGCTGCTGGAGCTGCGCGAGGACCTGGACCTGGCCGAGCCCGTGCGCGACAGCACGGACAACCCGATGATCTTCTTCCGCATGCCCGAGCACTGAGCCCGGTGCCGGGCACCCGGCACCCGGGCACGGGTCCGCCGGCGCCCGGTACACCGAACGCCCGCACCGCGGTCACGGTGCGGGCGTTCGTCCGTCCTCAGAGCGCCGCGGCCTCCCGGGCCAGGCCGGTGATCCGGTCCCAGTCCCCGGCGGCGACCGCGTCGGCCGGGGTCAGCCAACTGCCGCCCACGCAGCCCACGTTGGGCAGCGCGAGGTAGTCCGGGGCGGACGCGGGCGTGATGCCGCCGGTCGGGCAGAAGCGCACCCCCGGCAGCGGGCCCGACAGGGACTTCAGGAACGCGGCGCCGCCCGCGGCCTCGGCCGGGAAGAACTTCAGCTCGGAGACGCCCCGCTCCAGCATCGCCAGCGCCTCCGAGACCGTGGACACGCCGGGCAGGAAGGGCAGCCCGGTGTCGGTCATGGCGGCGGCCAGGGTGTCGGTGGCGCCGGGGCTGACCAGGAACCGGGCGCCCGCCTCGGCGGCGGCCCCGGCCAGCTCGGGGGTGGTCACGGTGCCCGCGCCCACCACGGCCTCGGGGACCTCGGCGGCGATCCGCTCGATGGCGCCGAGGGCCGCGGGCGTGCGCAGCGTCACCTCGATGCCGGGCAGGCCGCCCGCCACCAGGGCGCGGGCCAGCGGCACGGCCGCCTCGGCATCGTGCAGGACGACCACCGGCATCACCGGGGCCAGGGCGAGGATGTCGCCGCCCGTGCGGGGCGTCGTCGTCATGGGGAGGTTCTCCTGTTCGATCGCGGTCAGTGGCCGAAGACCCCGGCGCCGGCCTCGGCGGGTCCGACGGCCGCGCGCATGGCGGCGAACAGCTCCCGTCCGGTGCCCTTGGAGGAGTCGACGCTCGGCCGGGCGGGCTCGCGTCCGGCCAGGTCGGCGAGGACCTCCAGTGTGCCCGCGCGGGCGTCCAGGCGGACGACGTCGCCGTCGCGGACGTAGGCGAGCGGGCCGCCGGCCTCGGCCTCCGGGGACACGTGGATGGCGGCGGGCACCTTGCCCGAGGCGCCCGACATGCGGCCGTCGGTCACCAGGGCGACCTTCTGGCCGCGGTCCTGGAGCACCGCCAGCGGCGGGGTGAGCTTGTGCAGTTCGGGCATGCCGTTGGCGCGCGGGCCCTGGAAGCGGACCACCGCGACGAAGTCGCCGGTCAGCTCCCCGGCGGTGAACGCGGCCTGCAGTTCGGCCTGGTCGGCGAAGACCCGGGCGGGCGCCTCGACCACGTGCCGGGAGGCGTCCACGGCGGACACCTTGATGACGGCGCGGCCCAGGTTGCCGTCGAGCATCCGCAGGCCGCCGTCGGGGGCGAAGGGGTCGTCGGCGCCGCGCAGCACCGAGGTGTCGCCGCTCTCCTTGGGGCCGTCCATCCAGCTCAGCACGCCGTCGTCGAGCCTGGGGACCTGGCGGTAGGCGCTCAGGCCGCGGCCCATGACGGTGTGCACGTCCTCGTGCAGCAGCCCGGCGTCGAGCAGGGAGCCGATGAGGAAGGCCATCCCGCCCGCCTCGTGGAAGGCGTTCACGTCGGCGGCGCCGTTGGGGTACATGCGGGTGAGCAGCGGCACGACCTCCGACAGGGCTGCGAAGTCGTCCCAGGTCAGCTCGATGCCCGCGGCGCGGGCGATCGCCACCAGGTGCAGGGTGTGGTTGGTGGAGCCGCCGGTGGCCAGCAGGGCGACGACGGCGTTGACGACGGCGCGCTCGTCGATCTGCTCGCCCAGCGGGACGGGCGAGTCGCCCAGGGCGGTGTTGGCCAGGACGCGGCGTCCGACCTCGGCGGTGAGCGCCTCCCGCAGCTCCGTGCCCGGCTGCTCGAAGCTGGCGCCGGGCAGGTGCAGGCCCATGACCTCCATGAGCATCTGGTTGGAGTTGGCGGTGCCGTAGAACGTGCAGGTGCCCGGCGAGTGGTAGGCGGCCGACTCGGCCTGGAGCAGCTCGCGCCGGTCGGCCTTGCCCTCCGCGAAGCGCTGGCGCACCCGCGCCTTCTCCTTGTTGGGCAGGCCCGAGGGCATCGGCCCGGCCGGGACGAACGCCACCGGCAGGTGGCCGAACGACAGGGAGCCGATGAGCAGGCCCGGCACGATCTTGTCGCAGACGCCCAGCATCAGGGCGCCGTCGAACATGTCGTGGGAGAGCGCCACGGCGGTGGCCATGGCGATGACGTCCCGGCTGAACAGGGACAGCTCCATCCCCGCCCGGCCCTGGGTGACGCCGTCGCACATGGCGGGCACCCCGCCCGCGAACTGGGCGACGCCGCCCGCCTCGCCGACGGCGGCCTTGATGATCGCCGGGTAGGCCTCCAGCGGCTGGTGCGCCGAGAGCATGTCGTTATAGGAGGAGACGATCGCCAGGTTGGGGGTGACGTCCCCGGCCAGGGCGAGCTTGTCGGAGACCCCGCACGCGGCGAACCCGTGGGCGAGGTTGGCGCAGCCCAGGGCCGTGCGGGCGGGCCGGGCCGGGTCCGCCGCCGAGCGGATCCCGTCCAGGTAGGCGGCGCGGGACCGGGCGCTGCGCTCGGCGAGGCGCCCTGTGACCTCGGCGACGACGGGGTGGACTGCGGGGATGTGCGCGGTCATCGGGGTTGCTCCTCTTCGTACCACGTGCGGCCGGTGCGGCCGATGAGCCGGTCGGCGCCCGCGGGGCCGGCGCTCCCGGCCGGATAGGTCTCGGGGACGAGGTCCAGGTCGGCCCAGGCGGCGATGACGGGGTCCGTCCAGCGCCAGGCCGCCTCGACCTCGTCGCGGCGCATGAACAGGGTGGAGTCTCCGGCCAGCACGTCCATGAGCAGCCGCTCGTAGGCCTCGGGCGAGCGGGTGGAGAACGTGTCCGCGAAGCTCAGCTCCAGCGGGACCGGCCGCAGCCGCAGCGCGCCCGCGCCGGGGGCCTTGGCCAGCATGGTGAGGTGGATGCCCTCGTCCGGCTGGAGGCGGATGACGAGGCTGCCGCCGCCGGTGGCGGCGCCGGGGAAGATGGTGTGCGGGACGTCGCGGAAGCGCACCACGATCTCGGAGCGGGCCCGGTCCATGCGCTTGCCGGTGCGCAGGTAGAAGGGCACGCCCGCCCAGCGCCAGTTGGCGATCTCGGCGCGCAGGGCGACGTAGGTCTCGGTGGTGCTGTCGGCGGGGCCGCCCGGCTCCTCCAGGTAGCCGAGGACCTCCGTGCCCTGGACGTCGCCCCGGCCGTAGCGGCCGCGCACGGTGTCCTCGCGCACGTGTTCGCCGGTGAGGGGTTTGAGCGCCTGGAGGACCTTGAGCTTCTCGTCGCGCACGGCCTCGCGGTCGTAGCTGGCGGGGGGCTCCATGGCGGTCAGGCACAGCAGCTGGAGCAGGTGGTTCTGGACCATGTCGCGCATGGCCCCGGCGGTGTCGTAGTAGCCCTTGCGGCCGCCGACGCCGACGGTCTCGGCGGCGGTGATCTGCACGTGGTCGATCCACCGGGAGTTCCACAGCGGTTCGAGGAAGACGTTGGCGAAGCGCAGCACCAGGAGGTTCTGCACCGTCTCCTTCCCGAGGTAGTGGTCGATCCGGTAGGTCTGCTCCTCGGTGAAGATCTCCCCGACCTCGGCGTTGACGGCCCGCGCCGAGGCGAGGTCGCGGCCCAGGGGCTTCTCCATGACGACCCGGGAGTCCGGGGTGACCAGCCCGGCGTCGGCCAGTCCGCGGCAGATGGCGCCGGAGATCATCGGCGGGACGGCGAGGTAGAAGACGCGGTCGCGCCCGGGGTCCAGTGCTGCGGCCAGGTCCGCCCAGCCGGCGGGGTCGCCGCCGACGTCCACGGTGATGTGGGAGAGGCGGTCGAGGAAGCGGCGCAGCACACCGGGTTCGGGGACCCGGACGGCGTGGTGGCCCTGGACCGCGGCTTCGGCCTTGCCGCGCAGGTCGGCGTCGGTGAGGCCGTCGCGGGAGACGGCGATGACACGGGTGCGCGGGTCGAGGTGTCCGTCGCGGTCCAGCAGGTAGAGGGAGGGCAGGAGTTTGCGCATGGACAGGTCGCCGGTGCCCCCGAAGACCACCAGGTCGGTGGGGCGGGGCGCGGACTGCTGCGGCATGTCGGAGTGCTCCAGCGTGCGAGGAATGACGGAAGGGACTGAGGAAAGTGCGGGGTACGCCGGGTTCGGGGGTGTCCCATGAGGCGTGGTCCGTTCGTCCCTTTCGACCTTAAGGCCAGCTATGGTAAAAAACCAAGCACACTTCAGAACACTTCTTTACATAAGATCCCATATTCGGAAACCTGACCGAGTGGTTGAATGAGATATGGCCAGAACCCCGGGACGCCTGTCCTCCGCTGCCACCACGAGCGGCCACATCCTGGAGCTCATCCGCACCGGCGCGGCGACCAACCGGTCCGAACTCTCCCGTGCGACCGGGCTCTCCCGCCCCTCCGTGGCCCTACGCCTGACCGAGCTCATCGACAGCGGCCTGGTGGTCGAGGGCAGCGGTACCGCCTCCACCGGCGGACGCCCCCCGTCACTGCTGGAGTTCAACGCCGACAGCGGGCTCCTGCTCACCGCCGCGCTGGGCATGGCGCGCAGCCAGGCCGCCGTCTGCGATCTGGCCGGTGAGATCCTCGTGCGCACCCCCGGATCCCCCGACATCGCCTCCGGCCCCGACACCACCGTCCCCTGGCTGCTGGAGACCTGGGCCGACCAGCTCACCTCCCTGGGCCGCGACCCCCGTGAGGTGCGCGGCGCGGGCATCGGCCTGCCCGGCACCGTCGAGTTCCACGCCGGCCGCGCCGACGACCGCCCCCTGCTCGGGAAGTGGGCGGGCGTACCGCTGGCCCCGCTGATCTCCGAACGCTTCCCCGTCCCCGTCATGGTCGACAACGACGTGAACGTGATGGCCCTGGGAGAACACCTGGCGGGCGGGCACGGGCACCCCTCCGACATGGTGTTCGTCAAGGTGTCCACCGGCATCGGAGCCGGGCTGATCTCCGGCGGCAGGCTGCTGCGCGGGTCCCTCGGGGCGGCCGGGGAGATCGGCCACATCCCCGTGCGCGACGGGCAGGGGCTGCCCTGCCGGTGCGGCAACACCGACTGCCTGGAGGCCGTCGCGGGCGGGCCCCGGCTGCTCGAACTCGCCGCGGAGGAGGGCCGGGAGGTCTCCGGCCTCAAGGAGCTGGTGGCCCTGGCGGCCGCCGGGGACCCCGTCGCCGTCACCCTCGTCCGCGGGGCCGGGCGGCGGCTGGGAGAGGCCCTGGCCGGTGCCGTCAACCTGCTCAACCCCGAGGTCGTCGTGCTCGGCGGCGACCTGTCCGAGGCCTACGACCACCTGGTCGCGGGCGTGCGCGAGATGGTGTTCCAGCGGTGCACCGCGCTGGCCACCCGGCAGCTGCGGGTGGTGGCCAGCGCCCTGTGGGACGAGGCGGGCGTGCGCGGCTGCGCCGCCATGGTCGCCGAGGAGATCCTGTCCCCCGAGGCCGTGAACAAGTACCTCGCCGGATAGATCCCGCGCAAGGGGGAACAACCCTCCCGAACCACCTGCGACGACGCCGTCGCGGGCGCGTCGCGTGCCCTCGGCGCACTTGACAAGCACCCCCTTCGTACCGAATAGTCACCCACCACCTGACCCCCGCCCCGCACCCCCCCCCCGGCTCCCACCGTGCGGACCCCCGCCCGGAAAGGTCATCCGAACCGTGCCAGACGCCCTAGAGAACCCGATCGTCCTGATCCTGATCGGCGCCGCGATCAGCCTGGTCGCCAGCGTCGCCGTGACCGGCCTCCAGGCCCGTCTGCTGCGCCGGAACGACGTCCGCGAGGCGTCCCGGGCCTCGGCCCGCAGGCTCACCAGCGTGTTCATCGGCGAGCGCGACTCCGCCGACTCCGCCGACGGCTTCCTGACGGAGGCCGAGATCACGGTCATGTCGATGACCGACCGCAAGACCCGCGAGCGGCTGGCCGCCGTGCTGCGGCTGCTGCGCGAGCGGGCGATGCCCGAGCTCGAGGAGCTGAGCGGGGTCAGGGCCGACCGCGCCCGCCGTCTGCTGTGCGAGCACGCCCTGGAGGTGCTCGGCGCCCACCTGCGTTCGGAGCGGCTGCCGGAGGTGCCCGGAGAGGTCAAGCAGATGCTCCGCGTGGAGGAGGAGGCGCTGAGCATCCGCTCCGGGGACAAGCCGCGCCCGCCGGCCGCCCCGGCCGAGCCCATCACCAAGAGCCAGGTCACCGCGCGGCCCCGGCACACCGGGGGCAAGGCCTCCGGCGGGACCACGGCGCGCAAGACCACCAAGGCGGCGGGGCGGAGCACCGCCAAGGCCGGGGCCAAGACGGAGGAGGCGCCCGCCAAGGAGGGCAGCGCCTTCTGGGACGACTGACCCCGACGGGACCCGTGGCGGCCCGTCGCCCCGGGCCAAGGCTTGGTCAGGGCGGCGGGTCAGAAGTGTTTTTTACGGGCACCGGTGAGAAAGTCGGACATGCGCGCGCCGACCGGCGGCGCACACCGGCGAAGGAATTGTGCGGCGCAATTGCGGTCACCAGCCCCGTGCTCGGACATGTCGAGCGCGCACTCCGCGGGAACTTCACCTAGGATCTCCACCACACGCGGGATCCCCCGTCGTCCGTGCCCTCCGTGCCGCACACCCCCGTCCCCCCGGGACGCCGCACGCCACGACGCCCCGCCCCACGGCTTCCCGTATCCACACCGCGCGCGACCTCCGCCGTCCCACGAACACGGACCCGTGACCCGTTCCTCCGGGTCGGTGTCCGACCGTTGGCACGTCCCGCCGTCCGAACTCACCGAGATTGCACGATGACCGCTGACGAGAACGCCGCCACCGAAACCGGAGCGGACACCACACCGGAGCCGAGCCCCGAGACGGGTTCGGAGCACACGACCGGGCAGGACGCGGGCGCAGCCGGGCAGCGCGCCGAACCGGCCTGGCGCATCGGCCGTTCCGGCCGCCTGGAGCGCGTCGGCCGCGAGGAGCCGGCCGCGCCGGAGGACGACGACGTGATGGCCCTGGTCAACGCCGTCGCACCGACCCGTTCCGCGCCCCTGATCATCAACACTGCGCCCGTGCCCGCGACCGTGTCCGCCCCGCCCGCCCGGCAGGCGCGGACCGCCGTCGCGGTCACGGCCGCCGGAGCCGCCGCGGGCGGCCCGGGCGGGGGCCCCGCCGTCGCCGAGGCGACGGCCGGCCCGGAGGGGTCCGGGACGGACGGGGGCGACGATCCGGCCGACGACGGCGACGACGCCGGCGGCGCGGACGGTGCCTCCGCGGCGAACGGGGACGGCCCCGCGGGAGCGGGCTCCGGAGCCGGCGGAGGCGGAACCGGCGGCGGAGCCGGAGGAGGGGCGGGTGCCGCTGGGGGCGGAGGGCGCCGGAGGCTGCGGCGGGTCGTCGTCTGGACGGCCGCCTGCCTGGCCGTCCTGCTGACCGCCGGGATCGCCACCGCCTACGGCTACTACCACTCGCTGCGTTCGGGGATGGTCCAGCACGACCTGGAGGCGGCCCTCGACGAGGGCGAGCGCCCCGAGAAGATCAGCGACGCGGTCAACATCCTCTTCATGGGCTCCGACGGCTACGAGGAGGGCAGCACCGCCTACACCACCGAGTTCGAGGGCGAGCGCTCGGACTCGATCATGCTGGCGCACATCTCGCCCGACGACCGGGTCTCGGTGATCAGCTTCCCCCGGGACTCCCTGGTGGACCTGCCCCAGTGCGACCCCTACGGGACCGCCGAGGGCACCCACGGCTACTTCGGCATGATCAACGCCGCCATGTACCACGGCGGACCGCCCTGTGTGGTGCGCACCATCGAGTCGCTCACCGACGTCCGCATCGACCACTTCGTGCACCTGAGCTTCATGAGCTTCCGCGACGTGGTGGACGCCATCGGCGGGGTGGACATCTGCATTCCCGAGCCGATGAAGGACGAGCGCTCCAAGCTCGACATCCCCGCCGGGCAGCAGACGCTCACCGGCGACCAGGCGCTGTCGTTCGTCCGCGCCCGCTACGAGATCGGCGACGGCGGCGACATCGGCCGCATCGACCGGCAGCAGATGTTCATGGCCGCCCTGGCCGACCAGGCCATGCGGGGCGAGGTGCTGTCCGACCCGCGGAAACTGCACGGCATGCTGACCGCGGTGACCACGCACAGCGCCACCGACAGCCGGCTGACGCTGGACCGGATGCTGTCGATCGCGGTGTCGCTGTCCGACGTGGACCTCAGCGACATCGAGTTCCACACCGTCCCCTGGTACCAGGCGCCCTTCGACCCCAACCGCATCCTCTGGCACGAGGACCGGGCCGAGGAGCTGTTCACCGCGGTGCGCGAGGACCGCCCGCTGCCGCCGCTGATGGCGGCCGACGAGGCGGCCGTCCCGGCGGAGCCGCCGGGCGCCTCGCCGAGCGCGGTCGACTCCCCCAGCGACTCGCCGTCGCCCGAACCGCACGCGGCCCGCCCCGGCGAGGGGCGCGACGCCACCTCGAACCCGTGCGCGGACGGCCTGGGCTTCGGCACCGGCGAGGAGGCGTACTAGAGGAGCCGCGCACCGGCACCGAACAGAGAGCGGCCCCGGACACCCGTCGGTGTCCGGGGCCGCGGTGCGCCCGGGGCGGCGGATGCCTCCGCGTGCCGCGTGCGCCGAGGAACCCCCACAGTCCTTCGGTGCCGCCGCGCGGACCGGCCCCGCTTCCGCCCCGGGTGCCGCGCGCCCGCCACGACCTGCGGGCGCGCTTCCCGGTGGGGCTTTAGGCGAGGGCGCCGATCGGGGCGCCGTCCACGGTGGGCTCGCCGACGGTGGGCAGGCCGTCGACGCCGACCAGGTCGCCGCCGACGGCGTCGGTGGCGGGCAGGGTCGAGGTCACGTCCTCGACCGCGGGCAGCTCGGGCAGGGAGTCGGTGACCGCGGTCTGCGGCAGCACCTCGGCGGGCAGGCCCACCGGCAGTTCCGGCAGGGAGTCGACGGGGGCGCTCTGCCGGGCCACGTCGGCGGGCAGGGGCAGGGGGGCCAGGTCCCCGGCGGGCAGGGTCACCGGCGCTTCGGGCAGCTCGGGCAGCGAGTCCACCGGCGCGGTCTGCGGCAGGGTGGTGGCGGACCCGCCCAGCACCAGGTCGGAGACGACGCCCGCGGCACCGCCGCTGATGTCGGTGTTCTGTCCGTTGACCGGCATCACCGGGCCGTTCATGGGGACGGCCTCGCCGAGGGAGGCCGCGTCCAGCTCGGTCAGCCCGGCGGCGGCCTCGTGGGCCCCCAGCTCGGTCACGGCGCCCTCGACCTGCGCGACCGTCTCCTCCAGGGGCAGGGGGCTCTGCGCGGAGTGGCTCAGCGGCAGGGTGCCGCCGGTGCCCAGGCCGACCGCGTCCAGCAGGCCCAGCCCGCCGAGGGCTCCGGTGACCGGGTCGAGGGCGCCGCTCTGCGGGACGGTCGGGGCGTCCACCGGCAGGGCGCCGGTGAGCGTGTCCAGGCCCACGTCGGTGCTGTTGCCGTCCAGGGCCAGCGGGGCCTCGACGGGCAGGCCGTCGGTGAGGCCGCCGGTGGGAGCGGAGTTGTGCTGCACGTCGGGGGTCGCGGAGATCGTGCCGGGCTGCACGCTGGCCAGGTCGCCGACCGGGGAGCCGATGCCCTCGGTGAGGGTCGCGGGCACCTGGCCGCCCAGGTCGTTCAGGGGGAGGCCGTCGGTCACACCGCCGAGGGTGTCGGCCCAGGAGAACCCGTAGCCGAAGGCGATGAATCCCGCCGCGCCGGCTGCCACGAGCAGGGTCTTGGCTGAAGTGCGGGCGGTGGTGTTCATGGGAGTCCTTCCGGGGTGGCCGCGTTCCGCGGCGCGTGGTCTGTCTCTCGATCGGTGAGCCACTCCCCTGGCCAGGAGGGAGGTGCTCGGTTTCTCAGCGGGCGACCTGGCGGGCCGTCGGCTGATGTGAACCGCGCGTTCGGGCGCGCGGCTCACATCAACTCCCAGAGGGTGCGGAAGCGATCACTCGCGAGTACGGGAACGGGGCGTTCCGCCGCTGGGAAGGGTGTGCCAGGAGAGCGGTCGGCGTGCGACCGGGAACGCCGCGCTAGTCGGGCGAGAAGGTGGGCTCGTCGGCGTCCTCGGCCGGAACCGAGCGCAGGACGTGCCGGGCGGCCTCGAACAGGCCGGGGGCCGGGGACGGGGCCCCGGGGGCGGACAGGTAACCCGCGATGAGCGCGCCCCCCTGGGCGGCGGACCCCGAGGGGGCCGTCGGGGAGGCGGTGGTGCCCGAGGCCGTGGGCGCCGGGGCGACCGCGGTCTCGGTGTCGGCGACGGACCCCGCCTCGGCGGCGGAACGCTCCGCCGCGGTCGGGGCGACCGCCGGAGCGCCCGTCACGGACAGGGCGGGCTCCGCCGGAGCGGCCTCGGCGGCGTCCCGCTGACGCGGGCCGTCCTCGCGGGGCCGCTCGGTGTCCCGGGCGGGGTCGGGCAGAACGGTCTCGGACGGCTCGGGCAGCGGTGCCGCCTCCGCCACGGGGGCGGTGACGACCTGCCGCACGGTCTCGTCGAGGTGGCGGGCCACGTCTTCGGGAGCGGTGGGGGCCTGCTCGGCGGCGGGCTCCTCCAGCGCCTGGCGTGCCCGGTCGACCCCGGTGCCCACGGTCGCGACGGTGTCGGCCAGGGGCGCGCCCAGGTCGGTGACCGCGGTGTCGGGGTCGAGCGCCCCGGCGGGCACCGCGATGTCGGCGCCCGGCTTCTCCGCCGCCCCGGCCGGGGCGGCCCCGGCCAGCCACAGGGCGCACAGCGCGCCGGCCACGAGGGCGGCGAGCATCAGTGCGCGGAGGACCGGTGCGGAGCACACGGCGGTACGGGCGCCGTCGGCGCTCGCATTACCGTGGACTGTGGACACCGGGGTTCCTTCCGCCGTGGACCGGGGGGTTCGGCCGCGACCGGGGCGGGGCCGCCGGTGCGGGAGGCGCCGCGCAGGGCGGGGCCGATCAGGGGTGTGGCGCGGGGATCATCGCGATCGCCCCTGCGCCGAACGAGAGCGACGTTAGCATGCAACGGAGAGACCACGGAGCGTTTCCGCGAGAATTCCCGCCCAGGTGGGATCCCCTCTCCTCCCGCAGATGTAGCAAATCCGGAAAAAAACAACGACAATTCACCTATATAGGCCCGAGGAAAAGCGCGCATTGCGAGACCGCCCGACCGGCTCTGCGGAGGTTGACCGACACATGACCGAGCTCCCCCAGAGCCCCCGGCTGTTCCCCGACTCCCTCGAAGACCTCCTCACCGACGTGCCCGGCCTGCGCCACGGCATGTCCGACCAGGCCCGGACGCGTTCCCTGCTCCAGGCGGTGCTGACCATCGGGGGCGACCTCGACCTGGCGACCGTGCTGCGCAGGCTCACCGAGATGGCCGCCCAGCTGGTCGGCGCCCGGTACGCCGGCCTGGGGGTCGTCGACGAGGACGGCGGCTTCAGCGAGTTCATCCCCGTGGGGGTCACCCGCGAGCAGGCCGAACGCATCTCCCGGTTCCCGCACGGCAAGGGGGTCCTGTCGGCCCCGCTGTTCGGGCGCACCGCGCTGCGGCTGGCGGACCTGCGCGACCACCCCGACTTCGGCGGGTTCCCCGAGGGGCACCCGCAGATGACCACCTTCCTCGGGGTGCCGATCCAGGTGCGCGACGAGGTGTTCGGCAACCTCTACCTCACCGAGAAGTCGGACGGCGGCGAGTTCGACGAGGAGGACGAGGCGGTGGTGACCGCCCTGGCCACGGCCGCCGGGGTCGCCATCGAGAACGCGCGCCTGTACGAGGAGGCGCGGCTGCGCGAACGCTGGCTGGCCGCCTCCACCGAGATCACCACGCGGCTGCTGTCGGGCGCGACCGCCGACGACGTCCTGGCCTACCTGGCCGGGCAGGCCCGCGAGATCGGCGGCGCCGACACCGCGGTGGTGCTGCTCCCGGACCCGCGCGCCCGGGGTCACCTGTTCGCCGAGATAGCGGACGGCCCCGTCGCGCAGGAGATCCTGGGCACCCCGGTGGAGATCCACGACTCGGTCTGCGGCCAGGTGTACGAGTCGGGCGAGCCGATGGGCATCCCCGACCTGGGCCAGGCCAACTGCCCGATGCTCACCCACCGCGGCTACGGCCCGGGGCTGCTGGTGCCGCTGGGCACCCCGGGCAACACCCGCGGCGTGCTGCTGCTGGGCAAGCTGTCGGAGCGGGCGCCGTTCCCCTCGGCGATCCGGCGGATGCTGCACTCGTTCTCCGTCCAGGCGGGCATAGCGCTGGAGCTGGCCGAGGCCCGGCACGACACCGAGCGCCTGGTGGTGCTGGAGGAGCGCGACCGGATCGCCAAGGACCTGCACGACGTGGTCATCCAGCGGCTGTTCGCGTCGGCGATGACGCTGATGAGCACGATGCGGCTGATCCCCTCCCAGGAGGCGGCCGAGCGGGTGCAGCGCACCATCGACGAGCTGGACTCCACCATCCGGGAGATCCGCTCGACGATCTTCGCGCTACAGAACCCGCCCAGCCGCCAGGACACCTCGCTGCGCGGGCGCATCCTCAAGCTGGCCGAGAACACCGCCCACAGCCTGGGCTGCCACCCGGGGGTGAGCCTGGACGGGCCGATCGACGCCTCGGTCCCCGACGAGGTCGGCGAGCAGCTGCTGGCCGTGCTCGGCGAGGCTCTGAGCAACGTGGCCCGGCACGCCCGCGCCTCGGAGGTGCACGTGTCGGTGGCGGTGGAGGAGACGGCGACGACCGGTCGGCCCACCACGCTGACGCTGACCGTCACCGACAACGGCGTGGGCCTGCCCGAGGAGGGGCGGCGCAGCGGGCTGCGCAACATGGACGACCGGGCCAGGCCCCTGGGCGGCGGGTTCTCCGCGCGGCGCGCGCGGACCGGCGGCACGGTGCTCACCTGGAAGGTGCCGGTGCCCGACGACGGGACGCCGCCGTTCGACACCTTCCAGTGAGGCGCGCCGTCGGGCCGCACGGCGCCGGCGGGCGCAGGTCCCGTTCTCCGGACGCCCTCCTGTGCCGCCGGGGGCGCGTGAGGCGCCCGGCGGGGTTCCGGAGGCCCGGAGGAGGCGTCCCCGAGGGAGGCCCGTGGCCGCAGGCCGTCCGTTGAGGACCTTCCGCCACTCGACGGGCGGGCGGGGGTGTCGGCGCGGGACCGAGGGTCCCCGTCCTCGAAGGACGCCGGGCAAGGCGGCCGGGCTGCGGCCGCAGGCCGTCCGTTGGGGGCGGTGGCGGGCTACGGGCGGGCCGCGATGCGGCGGGAATTCACGAAGGCACGGCCTAGTAGCGGCGGCCTCGAAGCTCGGCGACCAGGACCGCCGCCTGGGTGCGACGCTTGAGGTCGAGCTTGGACAGCAGGGCCGACACGTAGTTCTTGACGGTCTTCTCCGCCAGGTAGAGGCGCTCGCCGATCTGGCGGTTGGTCATGCCCTCGCCGATGAGGTCGAGGATCTGGCGCTCCTGCGGGGTCAGCTCGGCCAGCGGGTCGGGCTCGGCCTGGGCGCCGCGCAGGCGCTCCATCATGGCCCCGGTGCTGCCGGAGTCGAGCAGCGACCCGCCGGAGGCGACGGTGCGCACGGCCCCCACGAGGTCGGCGCCGTGGATCTGCTTGAGCACGTAGCCGGCGGCCCCGGCCATGACGGCGTCGTACAGGGCGTCCTCGTCGGCGAACGAGGTGAGCATGAGGCAGGCGATCTCGGGGTGGTCGGAGCGGATCTCCCGGCACACCTGGACTCCGGATCCGCCGGGCAGGCGCACGTCCAGAACCGCGACGTCGGGGACCACGACCGGGATGCGGGCCAGCGCCTGCTCGGCCGTGCCCGCCTCGCCGACGACGGTCATGTCGTCCTCGGTCTCCAGGAGCGCGGCGACCCCGCGCCGGACCACCTCGTGGTCGTCCACCAGGAACACCCTGATGGGCTTGTGAACGCCCCCGCCGCCACCGCCCGACATGCCGCTCATCCTCATCCCTGTGCCATCCCTGCGTCGCCGCGCCTCGGACACGTCTCCGGCATAGACGGTAGTACGTGCGAGGGGGCGCGCGGGGGCCATATGACACAGAACTCGCCCAACAAAGGTCCTGTATGCGGACATATCACCCAAGTTGCGGGCGAAAACTCTGAGATCGCCCGCCTCCGGGAGCGCGTTCAGCGGCGGTCCCCGGCCAGTTCCAGGGCCCGGCAGGCCGCCAGCACCCGGGCGTCGGCATGGCGGGGGCCCACCACCTGGAGCCCCACCGGCAGCCCCGCCGAGGTGAACCCGCACGGCACGCTCGCCGCCGGCTGCTGGGTCATGTTGAACGGGTGGCTGAACCCCGCCCACACCGTCCACCGCTCCCCCGCCAGACCCGGCGGGCACTCCCGTCCCGCCTCGAACGCCCCGAACGGCGCCGCCGGAGTGAGCAGTAGGTCGTACTCGGTGTGGAAACGGCCCATCCGGGCGCCCATCTCCATCCGCAGCGCCATCGCCGTCAGGTAGTCCTGCGCCGAATAGGCCAGGCCCTCCTCGATGATCTCCGCCAGGCCCGGGTCGAACAGGTCGCGGTCGGCCCCGGTGACGCGCTCGGTGGCCTTGGCCGCGCCCGAGTACCACAGCACGTGGAACTCCGGCCGGGCGTCGGGCAGGCCGGGGTCGGCCTCCGTCACGTGCGCGCCCAGGTCGGCCAGGGTGTCGGCGGCGGCCGCGACGGCCGCCGACACCTCCGGGTCCACGGCGAGTCCTCCCAGGGTCGGGGAGAGCGCGATGCGCAGCCCGCGCACCAGGTCCTCGGGGTCGGTGCGCAGGCGCACGTCGGCCAGGCCCGGCTCCGGCGGGGCCAGCGCCGCCCAGTCGCGGGGGTCCGGGCGGGCCATGGCCTCCAGCATGAGCGCGGTGTCGCCGACGGTGCGGGTCATCGGCCCGGTGTGCGCCAGCGAGCCGAAGGGGCTGGCGGGGAAGTGCGGGACCAGCCCCCAGGTGGGCTTGATCCCGACGATCCCGCTGAACGCGGCGGGGATGCGGATGGAGCCGCCGCCGTCGGTGCCGGTGGCCATGGGGACCGCGCCCGCGGCCACCGCGGCGGCCGAGCCGCCGCTGGACCCGCCCGGTGTGGTCGCCGGATCCCACGGGTTGCGGGTGACCCCGGTGAGCGGGGAGTCGGTGACGGCCTTCCAGGCCAGCTCGGGTGTGGTGGTCTTGCCGACGAAGACCGCGCCGGCCTCCCGCAGCCGGGCCACCGCCGGGGAGTCCTCGTCCCAGGCGCCGGCGCGCGGGGAGGTCAGGGAGCCCTTGAGGGTGGGGTGGCCGCGCAGCAGGTGGACGTCCTTGACGGCGACCGGCACCCCGTCGAGCGGTCCCAGGGGCTCCCCGCGCTCCCAGCGGGCCGCGGACTCCCGGGCGGCGGCGCGGGCCTCCTCGGCCAGGACCAGGCAGAAGGCGTTGAGGACGGGTTCGGTGCGGTCGATGCGGGCCAGGGCCGCCTCGACCGCCTCCACCGGGGAGGCGTCCCCGGCGGCGTAGGCGGCCAGGAGGTCCTCGGCGGACGCGGCGGACGGGTCGGCCACCGGACCGGCGTGCGCCCGGGCGCCGGCGGGCGCCGATGCGGCCGCGGCGGTCGAGTCGGAACGGATCGTCACTTCGGCCTCCCGGTAGGGGCTCAGCCGGGTACGTAGCCCCGGCGCTTGTCGACGACGTTGCGCGGTTCGCGCCCGTCGAGGTAACGGGAGAGTTCGTCCAGGAACAGGTCGACCAGCGCCTCGCGCCAGCCGATCACGTCCCCCGCCATGTGCGGGGAGACCACCGAGCCCGGCAGTCCCCACAACGGGTCGATGGCCTTGAGGGGCTCGCGCTCGAACACGTCCAGCGCGGCCCCCGCGATGACGCCGGAGTCCAGGGCGACGACCAGGTCCGACTGGTCGACGACGGGTCCGCGCGCCACGTTGATGAGCCGGGCGGTGGGCTTCATCAGGTTCAGGAAGGTGCGGTCGACCAGGCCGCGGGTCGCGTCGGTGAGCGGGGCGGCGACGATCACGTGGTCGGCCGCGGGGAGTTCGCCGAACAGGGTCGGCTCCCCCTGCGGTCCGCGCTCGGCGGTGCTGGAGAGCACCACGTCGCCGAAGTCGGGGTCCCCGGTGCGGGCGCGGCTGCCCGAGGCCCGCACCCGCACGCCCACGGCGGTGAGCAGGCGGGCGGTGGCGCGGGCGATGGGGCCGGTGCCGACGATGAGGGCGCGCGAGCCCGCCACCCGTTCGGTCTCACGGTGCTCCCAGCGGCGTTCGCGCTGGTACTCCAGGGTGCGGGGAAGGTCCTTGGCGAAGGCGATGACCAGGCCCAGGACGTATTCGGCGATGGGCTGCTCGAAGACCCCGCGCGAGTTGGTGACCACCACGTCGGACTCGACCAGGCCGGGGAACATGAGGTTGTCGACCCCGGCGGTGGCCGCGTGGACCCGGGCCAGGGAGTCGGCCTTGGGCCAGGCGGCGGCCAGGGCCTCGGAGAACAGGTCCCAGACCAGCAGGAAGTGCGTGCCCGGCAGCTTGGCGGAGAGGTCGTCGGCGGTGGCGTACACGGCCTCGCCCAGGCCCGGGTGCCCGTCGATCCGCTCCCGGCCCGGCGGCAGGTCGTCGCCGTGCAGGATCAGCAGCCGGGGGCTGTCGGGCGGGGAAGGGGCGGCACTGTTCACGGGCCTCGCGCTCTCCGGTCGGCGTCAGGGAAACGCTGGCGGGGCCCACGGCGGTCCCCGCACGGGCCACGCTAGAAAGCGGACCTGGGATTGTCAACAATCGACAAACCGATATCCCTTCGGCGATCCGGACGCCCCCGATCCCGCTCCGACCTCCTTCTTGTATCGGGGGAGCCCTGGATCGTAAGATTGTCGACAATCAACAACCCGGAGGATCCCCGGGTGCCCGGACACCGTCCCGCCGGTCCCGACCCCGTCGCCCGGCCGCCACCGAAGGGACCCCGAACCCCAGTGCCCAGGTACATGAGCATCACCCTGCCCCTCCGCGGGGTGTCCTGTGTCGCGGAACTCCTCGAACAGGACGCGCCGCGCACCTGCGAGGCGGTGTGGGAGTCGCTGCCCCAGGGCGACGCCGTCCAGCACGCCAAGTACGCGCGCAACGAGGTCTACACGATGGTGCCGAGGTTCGCCGCGGCCGAACCCGGCCTGGAGAACCCCACGGTCACACCGATCCCCGGCGACGTCGTCTACTTCTCCTTCGACGGGGGCATGCTCGACCGCGCCTTCAAGGAGGACAAGGGGATCGGCCACCTGCCCGGGGTCATCGACCTCGCCCTCTTCTACGGCCGCAACAACCTGCTGCTCAACGGGGACGTCGGGTGGGTGCCCGGCAACGTGTTCGCCACCGTCGTGGAGAACCTCCCCGCCATGGCGAAGGCGTGCGACGACGTCTGGCGCTCCGGCAGCGTCGGCGAACGCCTCGTCTACGAACGACTGGACCGCTGACGGCGTCCGCGCTGCGGGCCACGACAGGAAGAACCGAGGAGGTGAGCGACCGATGCTCGTCCAGGAGCCCTTCGACGGACCGGCGGCCGAACGCCCGACCCCGCTGCAGACCGGGGTGGGGATCGTGGCGCCCTACGATTTCGCGCTCGACCGCGAACTGTGGCGGTGGACGCCCGACGACGTGTCCCTGCACATGACGCGCCTGCCCTACGTCCACGTCCCGGTGACGGTGGACCAGGCGGCGGCCCTGTGCCTGCCGGAGGGCGTCACGCCCGCGGTCCGCGCGCTGCTCACCCCCGAGCCCTCGGCGGTCGGCTACATGTGCGCCTCCGGGAGCTTCGTCCACGGCGCCGCGGGCGAGAGGGAGCTGCGCCGGACCATGGCCGAGGCCGGCGCGCCCGCCGCGGTCACCACCTCCGGCGCGCTGATCGAGGCGCTGGCCCTCCTGGGCGCCGAACGCGTCGCGGTCGTCACGCCCTACGTCGACGAGGTGACCGACCGCCTCCTGGGCTACCTGGGGGAGCACGGCGTCGGTGTGACCTCCAGCGTGGGCCTGGGGCTGCTGGAGCACATCTGGCGGGTCGCGTACGACGTGATCGCCCGCGCGGTCCACGAGGCCGACCGGCCGGAGGCGCAGGCGGTCTTCGTGAGCTGCACCAACGTGCTCACCTACGACATCATCGCCCCCCTGGAGAGGGAGCTGGGCAAACCGGTGGTCACGGCCAACCAGGTGACCATGTGGGCGCTGCTGCGCGCCGTGGGGCGGCGCCCCGTGGCCCTCGGGCAGAGCCTGGCCGAGACCGCGGCGCCCAGCGCCGCGTGAACCCGTGGCGGGAGGCCACAGTGAGGAGGACACCATGACCCGCGTCGGATTCCTCTACCCGGGGCACAGCGCGGAGAGCGACTACAAGGCCTACGAGGGCCTGCTCGGCGACGGCGTCGAACTGCCCGTGGTGCACACCCTGATGCGCGAGGACGCCCACCGCGTGGACGCGCTGCTCGACATCGGCGGCGAGGACGTGCTGGCCGAGGGCGCCCGGGAGGCGGCGGCGCTGGGGGTGGACGCCACCGTCTGGGCCTGCACCAGCGGGAGCTTCGTGTACGGCCCGGAGGGGTCGCTCCGCCAGGTCGAGTGGGTCCGGCGGGCGGCGGGGACGCCGGCGTCGAGCACCTCGTGGGCCTTCGTACACGCCCTGGCCGGGCTGCGGGTGTCCCGGGTGGCGGTCGCGGCCACGTACCCCGAGGACGTGGCCGACCGGTTCGTCGGCTTCCTCGCCGCGGCGGGGGTCGAGGTGGTGTCCCTGGCCAGCCACGGCATCGCCACCGCCGCGGAGGTCGCCCACCTCGACCCGGACGAGGTCGTCGACTTCGTCATCTCCAACGACCACCCGCGCGCGGGGGCCGTGCTCGTCCCGGACACCGCCCTGCACAGCGCGCACCTGATCGAGCCGCTGGAGGCCCTGCTCGGCAAGACCGTGCTCACGGCCAACCAGGTGAGCATCTGGGAGGGGCTGCGCCTGGCCGGCGACGCCCGGCCGCGGGCGAACGGTCCGGGGAGGCTCTTCCGTACCGGGGCCGCCGAGGTCGCGAGTATGCTGCCGCAGGTCTGATCCCCGGGCGATCCGCGTGCCCGGAGGTCGGCGAGAACATCGAAAAGGAGGCGGAACATGCCCGCCCACGGTCAACTCACCCCCGTCCCCCGCAGGTCCACCGCCGAACTCATCGCCGAGCAGCTGCGCTCGGCGATCATGTACGGCTCGCTCGCCCCGGGGGACCAGCTCGGCGAGGCCGACCTGGCCGGGAGGCTGGGGGTGAGCCGCGGCCCCCTGCGCGAGGCCATGCAGCGGCTCGTCCAGGAGGGCCTGCTGCGCAGCGAGCGCCACCGCGGGCTGTTCGTGCGCGAGCTGACCCCGGACGACGTGCGCGACATCTACGTGGCGCGGCTGGCCGTGGAGCGCACCGCCTGCGAGCTGATCATGCGCGGCAACCGGGGCGAGGCCGTCGCCCGGCTCACCCCGGTGGTGCAGCGCCTGGCCGATGCCGCCGCCACCGGCGACCGGCGCGCCATGAGCGACGCCGACCAGGAGTTCCACCGGACCCTGGTGAGCTGTTCCGGCAACGGCCGCCTGGAGCGGATGGCGCAGACCCTGCTGGTGGAGACCCGGATGTGCCTCACCGTGATGCAGGAGGTCTACCCCGAGCCCGCCGAGCTGCTGGAGGAGCACCGGCGCATCCTCGACGCCATCGCCGACGGCGCCGAGGAGCGGCTGCTGCACCTCATCGAGACCCACATGACCGACACCGTCGCCCGCATCAACAACGGCGCCCCGCCCGCCCCCTAGGAACGGTCGGCGCCGCCGGACTCCTCCGCGCGGCGCAGGCGGTCGGCGGCGTCGAGGGCCGTGAGGCGCTCGTACTCGGCCGGTGAGATGAGCACGCCCTGCGGTCTGCGGTAGGCGCCGACCACGATCGGTCCGTGCCCGGGGTCCGCGGACAGCTCGGCGAGGAGTTCCGGCAGGCGGGTGCGGGCCTCGGCGACTCCGAGGACGGTGGGGATCTTCGCGCTCATGGATGAATTGCACAAGAAGTCGTACAACTCTTCACGGGCGAAGATCCCCCGCGCGCTCAGAGGCCGCCGATCCCCACGTACTTGGTGTCGAGGAACTCGTCGATGCCGACGCGGCCGCCCTCGCGGCCCAGGCCGGAGTGCTTGACGCCGCCGAACGGGGCGGCCGGGTTGGAGACCACGCCCTGGTTGAGGCCGACCATGCCGGTCTCCAGGGCCTCGCTCACCCGCAGCGCCCGGTTGAGGTCGCGGGTGTAGAGGTAACTGACCAGGCCGAACTCGGTGTCGTTGGCGGCGTGCAGCGCCTCCTCCTCGGTCTCGAAGGTGAGCACCGGGGCGACCGGACCGAAGATCTCCGTGGTGGACAGCTCGCTGGCGAACGGCACGTTCGCCAGCACCGTCGGCCGGTAGAAGTGGCCCGGACCGTCGCCCGGACCGCCGCCCACCAGGACGGTGGCGCCGCGTTCGACGGCGTCGTCCACCAGGTGCTGCACCTTCTGGCGGGCCTTGTCGTCGATGAGCGGGCCCACGTCCACCCCGTCGTCCAGGCCGCGCCCCAGGCGCAGGGCGCCCATGCGCTCGCTCAGCCTCCGGGAGAACTCCTCGGCGATCCCCGCCTGGGCGTAGATGCGGTTGGCCGCCGTGCACGCCTCGCCGATGTTGCGCATCTTGGCGAGCATCGCGCCGTCCACCGCCGCGTCCAGGTCGGCGTCGTCGAACACCAGGAAGGGCGCGTTGCCGCCCAGCTCCATGGAGGTGCGCAGCACCTGGCCCGCGCTCTGCTCCAGCAGGCGCCGGCCCACGGCGGTGGAGCCGGTGAACGACAGCTTGCGGATGCGGCCGTCGCTGAGCAGCGGCTCGGTGACCGCCCCCGGGTCGGTGGTGGGGATGACGCTCAGCACGCCCTCGGGCAGCCCCGCCTCGGCGAGGATCCCCGCCAGGGCCAGCGCGGACAGCGGCGTCTGGTGGGCGGGCTTGAGGACCATGGTGCAGCCCGCGGCGACGGCCGGGCCGATCTTGCGGGTGCCCATGGCCATCGGGAAGTTCCACGGGGTGATGAGCATGCACGGCCCGACCGCCTGGCGCATGATCAGGAACCGGGACTTGCCGTCGGGCGAGGTGGCGAACCCGCCCTCGATGCGCACCGCCTCCTCCGAGAACCAGCGCAGGAACTCGGCGGCGTAGGCGATCTCGCCGCGCGCCTCGGCCAGGGGCTTGCCCATCTCCAGGGTCATGAGGACGGCCAGGTCCTCCTGGCGCTCCATGAGCAGCTCGTAGGCGCGGCGCAGGATCTCCCCGCGTTCGCGCGGCGCCGTGCGCGCCCACGACGGCTGGGCCCGGTGCGCGGCCTCCAGCGCGGCCAGCGCGTCCTCCTTGCCCGCGTCCGCGACGGTGCAGAGCACCTCCCGGGTGGAGGGGTCCTCCACCTCGAAGGCCGCCCCGGACGCGGCGTCGCGCCAGTGCCCCCCGATGAACAGGCGCTTCTCCACCTGTGCGACGACCCGTGCTTCCCGATCCGACATGTTCACAGCTCCCGGTTCTCCATCGTGCGGGCCCCGCGGCCGTGCGCCGGCCCGGTGCCGTTGGGGTCAGACCTGCCCGGCGTGCGCCCCCTGGACACCGCCGCGGCCGGATGTTTCCATAGCCGTGTCGATTGTCGACAATCCTACGGAACCGCGCGACAACGAAACGAGGCATCGCATGGCGGAGCTCTCCCCTGTCCTCAAGCAGGCCACCCCGGTGGTCGCGGCACGAGGCGAGGGCGCCCACATCTACGACGAGGACGGCCGCCGCTATCTCGACTTCACCGCCGGCATCGGTGTCACGAGCACCGGCCACTGCCACCCCCGGGTGGTGGCCGCCGCGCAGGAGCAGGTGGCCACACTCGTCCACGGCCAGTACACGACCCTGCTGCACCGCCCGCTGCTGAAGCTCACCGAGCGCCTGGGCGGGGTGCTGCCCGCCGGGATCGACCGGCTGTTCTACGTCAACTCCGGGAGCGAGGCCGTGGAGGCGGCGCTGCGGCTGGCCCGGCAGGCCACCGGGCGCCAGAACGCGGTCGTGTTCCAGGGGTCGTTCCACGGCCGGACCATGGGCGCGGCGTCGCTCACGACCTCCGGGACCAAGATCCGCGCGGGCATCGGGCCGCTGGTGCCCGGCGTGGTCGTCGCCCCCTTCCCCTACGCCTACCGGCTGGGGATGTCGGAGGCGGACGCGGTCGCGTACGCCCTGCGGGAGTTCGACGAGCTGCTCATCACGGTGACCTCGCCGCAGGACATCGCCGCGGTGTTCATCGAACCGGTCCTGGGCGAGGGCGGGTACATCCCCGCCCCCGACGCCTTCCTCCAGGGACTGCGCGAGCGCGCGGACGCGCACGGGTTCCTGCTGGTCGTCGACGAGGTGCAGACGGGGTTCGGGCGCACCGGGACGTTCTGGGGGCACGAGCCCTCCGGGATCGTCCCCGACATCGTCATCACCGCCAAGGGCCTGGCAAGCGGGTTCCCGCTGTCGGCGATCGCCGCGCCCGAGGCGGTCATGGCCAAGGCCTGGCCCGGCTCCCAGGGCGGGACCTACGGCGGCAACGCCGTCTCGTGCGCCGCCGCGCTGGCCACCCTCGACGTGATCGAGGAGGAGGGGCTGGTGGACAACGCCGCACGCATGGGCGAGCGGCTCCGCCAGGGCCTGGAGAAGGTGGCGGCGGCCTCGCCGCTGATCGGCGACGTGCGCGGCCGGGGGCTGATGCTGGCCAGCGAGTTCACCACCGACGGCCGCCCCGACGGCGCCGCGGCGCTGCGCGCCCAGCAGGCCGCCGTCCGCAACGGGCTGCTGCTGCTGACCTGCGGTCCGGCGGGGAACGTGGTGCGGATGATCCCGCCGCTCATCGTCGACGGCGAGCAGGTCGACGCGGCGCTCGCCGTCTGGGAGGCGTCGGTGGCCGAGGCCTCGGCGTAGCCGGGGCGGGGGCGGGTGTCAGGCCATGAGCGCGAGGTCGACCAGCATGAAGAACCCGAGCCCGAGCGGGACCAGGACGGCGAACACCGCCAGCGCCCGCGCCCGGTCCGCCCACCCGCGCCCGCCCAGCAGCAGGGGGACGGCCAGGCCCAGCAGCGCCTGGGACCAGGCCGTCCCGAGCATGTGCGTGAAGTGCTCCCAGTTCACGAGCTTGAAGACGCCCTCGGCGGCCAGGACCGCGCCGAGCAGCCCCACCGCGGCCGCCCGCCACCAGCCGCCCCGGTTCCGCCACACGGCCCCGGCCAGCCCGAACACCGGCCCGGACAGCGCGCCGCAGGCCATCCACACCAGCGGCGCGTGAAGCTCCTGGGCGCCCAGCCACAGCAGCGAGGCGGATCCGTAGTAGCCGATCACCGCTCCCCACTGGGTGAGCAGCCCGGCCACGGCGCACGCCCACGGGCGGGCGGCGGCGCCGGCCGCCCCCGCGGCGAACGCGGCGGCCGACCAGACCGCGGCGGAGTTGCCGAGCCACGCCACGGCGTCGGGCAGCAGACCCTGGGCGACCATGGTGGCGAGGCCGATGATCAGGCCGCCCATCCCGGACAGGAGGAGCAGGGCCCAAAGGGGGATCGCCTGCTCGGGGGCGGGGTCCTGCACGGGCGCGGTTTCGGTGCTCATACACGGCCTATCGCGTCCGCCCCGCCCGCTGGTTCCCGGCCTCCGGCGGGCCCGCGCCCATCGGTGGATCCACTCGTTCTCGCCCGGCGGCGGTGGACGGCGTCCAACACTCCTTGTCCGGCCGGGGGGCCGGTCCTAGCCTTTCCGGCATCATCGGGCTACTCGGAGGTCGTCACACGGATGAGTTCTCGCACCCCCCTGCGCATCGGCGCGGCCGCGACCGGGATGGCCGTCGCCTCGACCCTGCTCCTCGCCCAGCCCGCCCGGTCCGAACCCGCCGACGAGCCCGCCGGGGGACCCGCCGCGACGGTGTCCGGCCCGGTCCCCGTCACCGACGACTCCTACCCGTTCATGTCCGCCGACGGACCCCAGGCGCCCCCGATCGAGGCGGGCGAGCCCGTCGAGGTCGACCTCGACGCGTACGGCTACGTCGAGGAGGAGTTCCTCCTGGAGGGCACCGCCGAGCACTACGACCCCGCCACCGGCGAGGTGACCGGCGTATCCCCCTACACCACACGGATGGTGGTCCGCCGCCCCGAGGACGCCCGTGACTCCAGCGGCACCGCGTTCCTGGAGTGGAACAACGTGAGTTTCGGCCAGGACATCGAGATCGACTGGTTCCTGTCCAACGACTACTTCATGCGGGAGGGGCACGTCTGGGTCGGCCTCTCCGTCCAGCGGGTCGGGGTCGACGCGCTCCGCGCGTGGGACCCCCGGCGCTACGGCGACCTGAGCGTCGGCGACCCCGGGCTCGTCGACGCTCCAGCGTTCGACATCTACTCCCAGACCGCGCGGACCCTGCGCTCGCCGGAGGGCGTCGACCCGCTGCCCGGCTTCGACGTCGACACGGTCATCGCCACCGGACACTCCCAGTCGGCCAGGTACCTCATCGGCTACCACAACGCGGTCCACCCCGCCCACGGGGCCGTCGACGGCTTCATGATCCACGGCGCCCCCGGCAGGCTCGCCCAGGGCACCACGCCGGTCATGCGGCTCATGGCGGAGACCGACGTGCGACTGCGCTCCGAGAGCCTCGAACCGGACTCGGAGTTCTACCGCCGGTGGGAGGTCGCCGGGACCGCGCATGTCGGCGCCCACGAGTACCTGACCTTCGCCCCGCTGATCGCCCGTGACAACCCGGGCACCGAACCGCAGCGGTGCGACCGCCCGCCGCTGAGCCGGATCCCGTTCCACCACGTGCTGAACTCGGCCTACGACCACCTGGTCGACTGGGTCGAGGACGGCACGGCGCCCCCGGCCGCTCCGCGGCTGGAGTGGGCGGACGCCACGACCCCGAGCCGCGACGAGCACGGCAACCGGCTCGGCGGGATCCGCCTGTCCGAGCACGAGGTCGCCACGGCGCTCAACCAGGGGACGAACACCGGCGACCCGTTCTGTGTGCTGATGGGCGCCCACGTGCCCTTCTCCGAGGAGACCCTCGCGGAGCTGTACCCGCGGCGCGGCGGATACCTGCGGTGGGTGAACCGGGCCGTGCACGAGGCCCGGCACGACGGCTACCTGCTGGCCGAGGACGCCCGTGCGTCCCGCGTCACCGCGCTGAGGACGGACCACCCGTGGTGGTAGCCCGGCCCACCGGACCCTGACGGTGCCGGGACCGGCGCGGCCCCTCGGCCCCACCGGTCCCGACCGTCCCGCACACAGAACGGCCCCGAACCGCGTTTCCGCGCTTCGAGGCCGTAATGCCACTGTCTCATGGTGGCGCACTCGGGAGGATTCGAACCCCCAACCTTCTGATCCGTAGTGGTCCTACCATCCTATGTATAAGCCCAGGTCAGCGGCTCCGTATCGGCCCCCTCGGAGCCACCCTTCGCCACGTATTCGCCACGCTGTCGGAACCCGTCTCCGAGACCGCTTCCAAGGCCCCTGCGAGCATCCCGCCTCTCATGCCCTAGGAGCCGGTTCGGGTCCCATGATCGCTGTCAGACGGTGGGCACGGACCATCTCAGGGTGTTCTTCCTCCACCACGACACCCGTCTCGCACGGAACCCACAGAATCTCTTCGATGGCCAGAGCGGGGATTTCGCGCGAATGACCCTCATCCGCACCTGCTCTCCCATCGGGGGAGGCGGTTCACACGGGGACGAGGCGGACCCGGTCCCCGCAGAGCTTGGCCATGTCGTCGATGTCGGAGGCCAGCATGACCACGGGCCGGTGCTGCCGGAGCGCGGTCTCGGCCACGGCCGCGTCGACGGCGTACTTGCGGCCGTGCAGCCCGGCCCTCATCAACAGCGCCGAAACGGCCTTCGCTTCCTCGTCGCCCACAGGGACAGTGCGCAAACCGGACAGCACCCGGTTCGGTCGGGCCTCGTTCGTGCGGGCGTGCACGGTCTCGATGATGGTGAGCGCGCAGAACACCACCTCCATGCCGCGTGAGCGCGCCTCCGCGACCAAGGCCACCACGGCCTCGTCATCGGCGAGCAGCCTGGAGAGCCCTTCGCTGTCCAGGACCAGCGTCCCTTCGTGGCTCAGCCGACGGCGGGCCACTGGTCCTCCTCGGCGAACACCTCGTCGAAGACCTGCCGCGCCCGCAGCCTCGCCTGCTCGGACACCGGCCCCTTGCGGCTCTCGTAGTCGGCCAGGTACTCGTCCAGCACCTGTCCCCGCAGTTCCCGTTCGACGGCCGCGGCGATGAACGCGGAGAACTCCCGTTTGCCGACTCGGGACCGGATCGCCTCCGCGGTCCCCTCGGGCAGGGACAGGCTGACCCGGGTCGCAGGCCCTTCACCGATGCTGTATGTCGTCTCGGACATGATGCTGATTGTGTCAACCAAGTAGGAAACCAACAAGCGTGCGCGGAGCCGCTCAGGTCGTCGACGATGGTCGACACAACGCCGCTCACAAGGGTCCGCTGTTTCCCTGGTGCACTGTCCTTGTGCGATGGCGGTCTCCGTGTGTCCTCGTTCGAGGACGAACCTCGAACGTCCTCGAACGAGGACAGCGGAAAATGTGGTGCCGAAGGAGTTCGCCCCGACGCGGCGACCCAAGCTCGGTACTTCGGTGCGAGATACCCGGTTCCCCCTGGGGTTCAGATGGTCGGCCCTGGCGGCTCGTGCGGGCGCACTCCACTTGTGGCCGACCCACGTCGGGACCGGGCGCCCCAGCGCAAGACCGAATCCTCATCCGCCGAAGACTTCGCCCCTATCTCCCCGGCCACTGCTCTGAGAGCTTCGTCTACTGCGCGGATAAGGCGGGCATGGGATGGCACGTGTTCTCGGATCGTGGTTCGGCCCTGGTCCACGGTGGAGCACCCCTGAACCGGAATGGTCCGCCCTGGTACAGCAGCGGTACACGGGGCCGAAAGGTGTGGAGCCCGTTCCGTCGACCCGGGTTTGCTCGCGGGATCGTGTCAGGCCGCCCGCTCACCCGCCGGAACGCGGGCTCAGTCGGACCGTGGCCACCACGGGGACGCGCACGCCCTGCTCGATCGCGGCCTCGCAGACAAAGGCCATCAGCCACCCGATCGCCTCACAGGACCGCTCCGCCAGGCGGCCCTCGAAGATGAGGCGGTGCCCCTCAGCCTCCGCGGCCGGGAAGTCGGGGGTTCCGGGAGTCAGCCCGCGGGCCGCGTCTCGGCCGGGTGCGGCAGTGATATCGGTGAAAACCTGCTGGCGGATCTCGCACAGCCGCTCCACCATGGCCAGGGCGGCGTCGGCACCTCAACGGCCACTAACGGCTCGTATCAGACGCCTCGAACACGGCGTCGCCGTTGAGGTAGCGCCTCGGCGAGGTGCCGACAGTTCGGCGGAACGCCGCCAGAAACGCGCTCGCTGTCGCGTACCCCGTGGCGCGTGCGACCCGGGCCACGGATTGACCTTCGGCGAGGAGGGGTAAAGCGGCCCGCAGCCGCATATGAGTGCGCCAGCGATCGAAGCTCATGCCCGTGTCGGCGACGAACAGCCGTGTCAGGGTACGTCGACTCACTCCCACCGCCCGTGCGTGGGCTTCGAGGCTCCGCGGGTCCGCGGGATCGGCGAGCAGCGCGTCGGCCACGGCACGCACACGGCCGTCGACGGGGCGGGGCACATCGATGGGCATGGACGGCAAGGGATGCAAAAGATCCAACACGACCGCCTCAGCCCGCAGCCGCACGTCATCGGCAAGGTCCTGCCGACTGAGGTAGTCGATCAGGTGGGCCAGCAGCCCGTTGACGCCCACCGGCGTGGGCTCTGTCCAGTCCAGACCGCACCGGTCCGGTTCGAGATAGAGACTGCGCAGCACCGCGTCGCGGGTCGCACCGGTCCGGTGGACGATGCCCGCGGGCAACCACAACGCCCGAGTGGGCGGCAAGACCCAGTAGGTGTCTTCGACGGCGACGCCGAGCACCCCGTGCCGAGTCCAGGCCAACTGGTGCTGCGAGTGGCTGTGCGGGGGTATCCACTGCCCCGACGACAGGGGAAAGCTCCCGACGACGATCGCCCCCACCCCGGGTGGTACGGCTCCAAAATCGACCTCGGTCATGCGTTCCAACCTATGTCCTCAACGCGACATGATGTGGCCCCATGGCGGATTGTGGCCAAATCAGCCGGTGCGTAGCTTCTTCGCATGTCGATCAATCATCCGCGCCAACGGCGCTCATCCAGGACGGGCCTGCCAGCCACGCCGAACGGACCCGTGTCATGACATCGGCATCGCCCCGTGCCGCGATCGTCGGCCGCCGTCGACTGGCGCTGATCCTGCTGTGCTTCGTGCAGTTCATGCTCGTCTTGGACGACACCGTCGTGAGTGTCGCCCTCCCCAGCGTTCGGGACGATCTCGGCTTCAGCACCGCTGGCCTGGCCTGGGTCGTCAACGCGTACTTCCTCGCCTTCGGCGGACTGCTACTGCTGTTCGGCCGTGTGGCCGACCTGCTGGGCCGCCGACGTGTCTTCCTTTGCGGCGTGGCACTGTTCGGTGCGGCAAGCCTCGCCTGCGGGCTCGCCCAGGAGCCGTGGCAACTCGTGGCCGGGCGGTTCGCCCAGGGGGCGGGCGCGGCCATGGCCGGTCCGGCCGCGTTGTCACTGATCACACTCCTGTTCCCCGGTACCGAGGAGCGTGCCAAGGCACTCGGTATCTGGGGAGGCATCGCGGGTCTGGGCGCCACGATGGGTCTGGTGATCTCCGGTGTGCTGACCGACCTCACCTCCTGGCGTTGGATCTTCCTGATCAACCTGCCTGTGGCCGTTCTGGCTCTGGTGCTGCTCCCCCGCGTGGTCGCCGAGAGCCGGGCCACCCGCCGGACACGCCTGGACGTACCAGGTGCGGTGCTGGGCACCGGCGCCGTCGTGTCCCTGGTCTACGGTTTTCTCCAGGCCGGGGAGTCGGGTTGGGGTGACGTGGCCTTCGTCGGACCACTGCTCCTCGCCGTCGCCTTGGCGGTTGCGTTCCTTGTGGTCGAATCACGTACGGCCGAGCCGTTGGTGCCCTTGTCGTTCCTGGCCTTCCGGCCTCGTGCCGTCGCCAACGGCATGACTCTGCTGTTCTCCGCCGCTTTCTACGCGATGGCCTTCCTGCTGATGATCCACTTGCAGACAGTGCTCGGCTACGGTCCGCTCGAGGCAGGTGTCGCCTACCTGCCCTACGGCGCCGGAATCCTCGTGGGCCTGTGGCTGTCGTCCCGCGCGGTACTCAGGTTCGGGATGCGCCGAACCCTGGTCGTGTCGTTCCTGATCAGCTCGGCCGGGCTGCTTCTGCTATCCGGCGTGGCACCGAGTGACAGCTACGCGTCCGGCGTGTTGCCCGGCCTGCTCGTCACGAGCCTCGGATGTGGTCTGAGCCTGCCCGCCCTGACGGTCGCCGCGGTCACGGGTACCACCGAGGAGAACGCCGGTCTGGGTTCGGCTGTCTTCAGCTCCGTCCAACAGGTGGGCGGCGCTGTGGGCCTGGCGGTGCTGGTCACCCTGGCCGTACAACGCAGCGATGCCCTTACTGACTCGATCGGCCCGTCACTCGCCGCCACGGAAGGCTTCTCGTTCGCGCTCATCGTTGCTGCTGTGCTCCTCGCGTTCGGCTCCGCTTTCATCGCCGCGCTGCTCGGGGGCCGCCGCTCGGAATCCGGAGTCGACACCAGCGAACCTCCAGCACAGCACGGGTAACTGCACATGACTCGTCAAAACGGGCGGTCCGTCGTCGGCCCCGCCCGGCGCGAGTCGGCGCGAGGAGCAGAAAACGAATCCACTGCTCCTCATGAGAACAGCCAAGGGCGGTGCGTAAGAGTTCCAGACGACGTTGACAGGTCCCGGTGGGTCATCACCGGCCTTCTCCGAACTGGTGTGTCCTGCGTTTTTCGGCGTCCGATGACACCGATTCCTGCTGGTAGAAGTCGTGCTCGAATGGGGCGCCGGAGGTCGTGAAGATGACGATGAGCGGGGCGCCGTCGAAGATCTGGCCGATCGAGGCGGCGGCCAGGGCCCAGCGCACCTCGGGCAGTTTCAGGGCGGTGGAGAACACCGACGGTGGGCGGGCCAGGACCCGATTCCGCACGGCGGGCGGCGTCGCGGCCTGTGTCACTCTTGCTCCCCGGAAGTGTCGGTGGTGGTACGGGAGGGGCAGGCGGGGGCGGTGTCCCGGCGCGGGTCGGGGCCCACCCCGACGCGGTGGTGGGCGGGCGTGCTCGGCCTGGAAGACCTCCTGGGCCACCAGTTCGCGGGTGTACTCGTCCTGGAGGCGGTAGAAGACGCGGGTGCCGTCCTGGCGGGTGGCTACGATCCGGCCCCAGCACAGCTTGGCCAGGTGCTGGGAGACGGTATTCGGTGACTTGCCGGCCGCTTCGGCGAGCTCGTTGACCGGCTGTTCGGCCTCGCGCAGGGCCAGGATGATCCTGGTCCGGGTGGGGTCGGCCAGTAGGCGGAACACCTCCGCCGCCAAGTCCACGTAGGGGCTGTCCGGCCCGAAAACCACAAGCCTTCGTATCTTCACTCATACGAAGATATGAAGGTTTTGCCGGGCCGTCGGGCAAGGCAAGGGTGCCCGCAAGGCGACCGCCGACGGCGCTGACCGATCGGAGCGTGGGTGTGCTCAGCCCCACTCCAGTGGGACTCGAATCCATCCGAATACACAAGATGTGGATACCTAGAACACGATTACTACTAGATCTGCGATGCTCTGGGTAGGATCAAACTAGTGTTCACCCCATCACCGGGGGTGGGCGAGGGCGGGGTCGGTGCGCGGTCCCGCGCGTGATCGGAGAAGATCATGGCCAGAGACGGTATCGATCGGCGGGCCGTCGCCCGCTACGCGAAGAACCTGCAGAAGGAGTTCGCCAAGCATCCCATCCGCATCCCGGTGGAGACCGAGAATCGCGGGGGATGGACCAGTCCGACGTTCGGTGGGAGCACTACGGTCCACCACGGCCCCGTGTTCCACGGTGACGTCAACGGCGCCCAGTTGGCCTGGGGGAACACCCGGGTGAACCAGGCCCAGACGAACACGCAGCAGATCGCCGAAGGGTTCGAGGAACTCGCCCTGGCGGTGGCCTCAACGCTGGAGGGCCTCTCGGCCTCCGGTCTGGCCGAAGAGGAACAACGGGACGTCGAGGAGTCCGCCCGGGCACTATTGCGGGAGACCACAGAGTCCGAACCGAACCGCGGGGCGCTGCGCCGTGGGCTCGCCACGATCAAGGGCTTCCTCTTTCCCATCGCCCACGGCGTGAGCGATGGGACCGCTGCGGGGGCCAAGGAGTGGGCGCAGGAGGCCATCCGGCGCCTGAGCGAAGCCCCCATCCCCTCATGAGGTGAGTAACAAGGGCACCTCGTCGGGAGAGTGTGTGGTTCGCGATCGCAAGAACCGAGCGGACGTTCCCGCACGGCCGGGCTGCCCGTGGAAGGTATCCCCGTAAGAGAGGCCGGACCGTTCCCTCAGAGCAGCAGGAGCGCCGCGAAGTGGTGCAGCTGGAAGCAACTGGAGGCGATCCCGCTGGAGGCCACGCCGGTGCTCCCCAGCAGAGCCGGTCCGGCCACCGGGTTGCCGGAGGGGGCCTCACCGAGAAGTGCCCGAACCCGCTGCACGACGTGCGAGTCGGCCAGGGCCAGGTGCCACGTCGGTCGCGGATCGGGAGCGGCCAGCGCCACACGAGCGATCGTGTGAGCCACCAGTTCGCGGCTGCCCGTCGCCTGGGCCGCGTCTTCGTCGGCCCAACGCTCCAGTGCCAGGCGCAGGGATTTCTGGAGCGTGCCCAAGGGCGGGAAGACCGCTGCGGACAACGCGCCCAGGGTCGTATAGACGTGGTGGCGGTGGCGCAGGTGGGCATGTTCGTGACGGAAGACCACCTGAAGCTGGTCGCGGGTCAGCAGTCGCATCAGTCCTCGGGAGACCAGAACACCGCCTCGGTATCCGGGGACCGCCAGGGCGATCGGCCGTTCCTGGTCGGTGACGCTCCCGGGGGCGTCGCGAACCATCCGGATATCCCTGTACATCCCCACCCCCAGACGCACGGTGCCGTACAGGCCGACACCGAGCAGGACCAAGGCCATGGCCCCCAGGTGGACCGGCACAGGTCCGTGGTCGAGCAGGAGGTGCCCCTTGCCGCCCCAGCCCAGGACCGCCTCGGGTGGCAGGAAACCGGCGATGAAGACCGCCGCGACGAGCAGGACGGTGCTCAGCACGGCCAGCGCGGTCGAGACCCCGGAGATCACCAGGATGCGGGCGGACCAGGACGGGTGCAGGGGAAGGGCCCGCCATCCCAACAGCAGACTCAGCGCGGTCAGGATCAGTGCCGGGGCGAAGGTCGGCCAGGTCATGGCTGCTCCTTGTGCCGGTCCAAGAGCGCGCGCAGGGACTTCTCCTCGTCGGGGTTGAGGCCGTGAACGAACTGGTTGAGCACGTCGGACGGGTTGCTGGCCACTCTGAGGTGGTCGAACATGCGCCCGGCGGCGAGTTCGGACTCGTCGACGACCAGGCGGTAGGCGAATCCCCTGCCACGGGGGGAGCGTTCGACCATCTTCTTGTCCAGGAGCCGGAACAGCACGGTGTTGACCGTGGTGTAGGCGGGTTCCCCTTCGAGCCGCTCCCGGAGCTCTCCGGTGGACAGGAAACCGTCGGCGCCGGCCAGCACGGCCAGGACCTCGGCCTCCAGTTGCCCCAGTCTCTTGCGTGACATGCCCATCCTCGAAACCTGTGGTGTCCGACGCCGTCGTTCCAGTATCGCCCGTTCATCCCCGACCGCGGCGGGTACACCGATGCGCCGCCGAGGCGGTCATTGTTTGAAACCGATGTGCAGGTGGTCCTCGTGCACGGTGTCGGTGAAGGTGTCCCCGTGTTCGGTACTCAGGGCCCAGGGACCGCCCACTTCGGTGGCACCCTGTTCCAGCGCGCTCCTCATCAGGCTACCCGCGGGCCCGTCGGGGCCTGCTCGGCGGTGGTCGGAGACGCTGACCCCGTCGATGGCCCAGATGTCGACGGCACGGCCTTGCGTGTGGTTGCTGACGGATGAGCGGTTGAAGACGTTGACGGGGTGCCCGGTCGCCAGGACCGCCACGGAGAGGGTGTGTTCGTCGGACAGCTCCAGCAGCAGTGCCAGTACCCGCTCGTCGATACCTCCCTCTTCGATGTCCCACCGCGAACTGTCGGGCAGGTCGATGTCCTCAGAGCCGAGCACCCGGTCGGCGGGGCCGTCCCCTTCCGGCGAGTGTGAGGCCTCGGGAGAGGACCAGGGGGTCTCCGTGGCCCCCGCAGGCAGGTCTCCTCCCATCGAGGCGATCTCGGTGACCTCCCAGTCCTGTTCGTCTCGGGTCAGCCGCACGTCGATGACGCGCGTCACCGACCCCAGGGAATCCCCGCTCAGTGTCGTGATCCGTGTGATGGCCATGATGGACGCCTGGTCGTCGGTCAAACCTCCCAACTGCGGATAGACGATCTGGGCCGCTCCGGCGGTGTCCTCGACCCCGGGGAAGAGGCCGTCGGTGATGGCCTCGGCGCTCATACCGGCCTGGTTGAGTCGGCCGCGGGCGGCCTCGGCCGTGCCCTGCCCCGCCTCGTAGTTGAACGTGGTCTCCAAGAACCCGACGGCCGCGCGTTTGACGTCCGGGGCGGGTTCGTCGTCGGCGACCTCGAAAGTACTCACCTCGGGCAGGCTGGGGGCAGGGGGCGATTCCTCCTGTGCGGGGGAAGGTGATGAAGGAGTGCTCGTCGCACAGGCCGCCAGGAGGACGCCCGAGGCCGCCAGGGCGAGGATCGGCGGCAGGAACGTTCTTTGGCGCACGCGGCGAGCACTCCGCTCCGGTGGGGGAGGTGGGGTCATGAATCAGCCGTTCTGTTGGAGTGACCAGTAGTTCCGGGAGAAATCCGGTTCGGTGACAAAGGTCTCGGTGGCGTGCCGGATCATGGCGACGCCCTCCCGCCAGGTGTTGCGGACCACGGGGGTGCCACCGTTCAGTGCCTGGGCGACCAGGCCGCAGATCTCGTCTACCCCCGCCTGTACGGTCAGGGTGGCGCTGCCCGAGAACCGTGGATTGATCTCGAACACGTAAGGGGTGCCGGAGGAGTCCACGCGGGCCTGCACGTTGAGGGGGCCGTCCGCGTCCAGCGCGTGGGCGGTCTTGATGCAGACCTCGGTGAGGGCGGCGTCGTGCCGTGTCACCGCGTAGCGGGAGGAACCCTCCTTGAAATAGACCTCCTTGGAGACGACCGCCTGGACGACGCGGTCGCGCCAGACCACGACCGAGACGGAGTACTCGGGCCCCTGGACGTACTCCTGGACGATGAACCCGCCGACGTGCTCACCGTGGGAGCGCAGGACCGCGTCGAGTTCGGCGCGGTCCCGGACGACGGAGATCCCGCGGCTCCCCCGACCCGAGCGGGGTTTGACGATCAGGGGAAAGGACAGGTCCCCCACCTCGTGGGCGGCGGACCTGGTGCGCGGCACGGGCACGCCGTCGTCACGCAGTTTCTCCATGAGCGCCAGTTTGTCCAGGCACAGGGCCACGAGTTCGGCCCGGGGCAGGAGGATCTGCACGCCCCACCCGGCCAGCGCCCAGATCGGGACCAGTTCTTCATCGACCAGCGGCACAATCGCCTTGATGTCCTCGATCTCGCAGATCCGGGTGATGGCCGAGATGAAGGAGGGGCTGGTGCCGGGCGGCACCACGTGGGCCCGATCCGCCAGGAACAAGCCGGGGGCGCGGGGGTCGATGTCCACCGCGACCACGCGGTGGCCCGCCCCGCGTAAGGCCAGGATCTTTCCCGGGGTGCCCTCCGCCCCGGCCGCGGTCACCAGGACGCTCGTTGCACGGTCGGACATGACTCTCCCCTTCCCCCAGGTGCTCCACAAAAGGGCGCCCACTTATCTACTACACTAGTGATAGATCAACCGCCTGCGCCTACGGTGGCCGGAACAGGCCTTTCTCCCCCTCGATGCGAGATCGGAAGCCGATGCACACAGCTTACTATTACACGTGTAGTAGCTTGTGGTCATGCCTTCGCCAATGCCCACGGGGACGCCCGCGGTATCTCTTCGAGCCATGGAGCTCGCCGACGTGCCGACGGCGGTCCGCTTGCACCGCACGAACCTGCCCACCGGCTTCTTCGTCGAACTGGGCGACCGTTTCCTGGGCCGCTACTACCGGACCTTCCTGACCAGTCCGGCCGCCGTCGCCCTCATCGCTGAGCTGGAGGGGGTGGTCGTGGGATTCCTGGTGGGGTCCACCGACGAGGTTGCACACCACCGCCACACCATCGACCTCAGCCGTTGGGGACTGGCCCGGGCCGGGGCGACAGCGCTCCTGGTGCGCCCCGAGCTCACCGCCCGGTTCATGCGCACCCGAGCGCGCCGCTACCTGCGCGGGATCCGCCGGGCCTCCGTGCCCGCTCCCGCCTCACCTGTGAAGGAGCGCCCGGTACGCACCGGTGTACTCAGCCATATCGCCGTGGACGACACCGTGAGGCGCGCAGGTGTGGGAGCCGCGCTGGTGGAGGGCTTCGCACGCATCGCGACCGTGCACGGTGTGGAGCGGCTACGGCTGTACACCGGCCCTGACAACGAAGCGGGCTGCGGTTTCTACAAGCGTCTGGGCTGGCAGGAGCACCCCCTCCAACACGACATCGACGGCAAACCCTGGGTGCCCTTCACCCTGGACCTGTGACCCGTTTCCCACGACATCCATCGACCGAACGGAAGACCATGGCCCTGGAAGGGACCGGCACCGACAGGGCGCGCGACCCCGACGACCGCACGCCCGGTACATCCCCCGCGGCGACCGCTACCTCTCCTCCAACATCCGAGGCGGGCGGCGGGCTGATGCGTTCGAGCGCCCTGATGGCCCTGGGCACCACGGCCTCGCGACTGACCGGCTTCGCGCGCACCCTGGTACTCGCCGCGGCGGTGGGCACCCAACTCCTGGGCGACTCCTACAACACCGCCAACACCCTGTCCTTCATCGTCTATGACCTGCTGCTGGGCGGGCTGATGGCCAGCGTCATCGTCCCCTTCCTCGTGCGCAGGCGCGCCACCGACGCCGACGGCGGGCAGGCCACCGAGAACCGGCTCCTGACCGGTGCCCTGCTGTTCCTCACCGCGATCACCGCCGCCGCCGTGCTGGCGGCCGAATCCCTCATCGGCCTGTACACCGGAGGGTTCTCCGACGCACAGCACGAGGCGGCGATCCTGTTCGGCCGCTACCTGCTCGCGCAGATCCTCTTCCTCGGTCTCAGCGGGCTGACGAGCGCCATGCTCAACGCCCGCCACCGGTTCGCCGCCCCGGCCTGGACCCCGGTGGCCAACAACCTGGTCATCATCGCGGTGGGTGCCGCCTTCCTCTGGCTCGCCGGACCGCACCGCACCCCGGAAAGCATCACGGCCGCCCAGATCGCCCTGCTGGGCGCGGGCACCACCGCCGGTGCCGCCATCCAAGCGCTCCTGCTGCAGTACTCGCTGTGGAGGGCGGGGTTCCGGTGGCGCCCCCGCCTCGACCTGAAGGGATCGGGCCTGGGGGAGGCCCTGCGGGCGGCCGGGTGGATGTTCGTGCTCGTGTGCGCCATGCAGGCCGGGTTCCTGCTCACCGCCAACCTCGCCAACCGGGCCGGTGCCCGGGCGGTCACAGAGGACGGCGTCGGCGCGGGACTGACCGCCTACAACTACGCCTACCAGCTTTTCCAGCTGCCGTACGCGGTCATCGCCGTCTCGGTCATCACCGTGCTCCTACCGCGGATGAGCGCCCACGTGGTCGACCGCGACTGGGAGCGGGTCCGGGCGGACTTCTCCCGGGGACTGCGGACCTCCTCGGTGCTGCTGGTCCCGCTGTCCCTGGCACTGGTCGTCTACGCCGAGCCCCTGTGCACGCTGGTCTTCGCCCGGGGCAGCACCTCCGCCGCCGACGCCCGGGTGATCGCCTCGGTCCTGGCGGTGTTCGCCCTGGGGCTGCTCCCCTTCACCTCCTACCAGCTCCTGCTGCGCGTCTTCTACGCCACCGGGGACACCCGCACCCCCGCCCTGCTGGCCATCGCCAACATCACCGTGCACGCCCTCATCGCGGTCCCCGTCTACCTCCTGCTGCCTCCACGGCACGTGATCATGGGCATCGCCGCCGGGTTCATGCTCTCCTACGCCAGCGGGCTGCTGTGGGGAGGTCTCATTCTGAGCCGCCGCCTGGGCGGTCTGGACGCCCGGCGCATCACGGTCACCCTGCTCCTGCTGTACTCGATCGCGGTCCCCGGGGCGATCGCCGCCCGGGCGATGCAGACTGTCTGGTTCGACGGCGCCTCCGGCCAGCTCACAGCACACGTGTTGGGGCCGCTCACCGGGTGCGCGCTCGCCGCGGCCCTCTACCTCACGGCGGGATACCTGCTGCGCATCGCCGAGGTCCGCGAACTGTGCGCGGGCATCGGTGCGCGCCTGCGAGCGCTGCCAGCACGGCTTCTGACCCGACGGCGTCAGCGACGGTGATCGGATCGGGGCCGACAGTGGCCGGGTGGGGGCGCGGCCCGCCCGTCACCTTCTTCCTTTGCTTCAGCAACTACCGGAGGTTGTTCGTCGCCCAGGTGATCACGCTGGTGGGAACCGGTCTGGCCACGGTCGCACTCGCACGAACTCGTCATCGACGACCTCCACCGGCGCTGGCCGGGGCACGACCGCGACCCTGTCGACCCCTGACCGGCGACCGGTCGGGCACGAGCGCCTCGAAGGAGCACTGCGATGGACCCACGGCAGGGGAATCCGCGGACGCGGCCGCGCATGTCCGGTCTCCCGAACCCGAACGGCTCGCGGTGGCCGCGGGCATGTTCGCCATGCTCGCGGACCCCACCCGGTTCCATCTGCTGTGACTCCTCGCCCGGGAGGAGACCGATATCGCCGACCCGGTGGACGCCGTCGGGGCATCAAGGATCTCGATCAGCCAGCACTTGGCCAAACTCCGCGTGTCGGGATTGGTGACGCCCCGCTGTCAAGGCCGCCACGTCGTGTACTCCCTGCCCGACGCATACCTGCGACGGTTGATCACCGAAGCCCTCAACCACGCCGACCACCGAGTCACCGGAGAACCTTTCCACGGCTGGGCCCTCGGTCCGGTGCCCACCGAGTGCCACGAATCCACAAGCCGAAACCGACGAGCCGTGCGCTGGTCCCCGCCGGGCACAAGCCGCAGTGGATGCGCCCCGGAGGAGACAACTCAAGGCCCTGCTCCCTGTCCTGCCGGTGGTGGGGGTCTGTCACTTACTTTTACAGTCCTGGTGGTGGCGTTATCGACCTTGGGAAAACACATTCACAGCGGGGTGACCCAACATCAGCACGCGAGGACGCACCACCGGCGTTGCCGAACCCGGTACATGCCAGAGCCTCCAATAAACCAGGTACGAGACAGGGAGAGGGTTGTCGGTTTCCGGTCTGATCATGGTTCCTTGACAGTTTCGGTAGCCTGTCACTCGTGCCCACAGCATCGCCGACGCCAGTGACGCCGCTCTGGATCAGAGCGGTCCTCACCATGCTGTTGGCCCTGGGCGTTGTGACCATTTCCCTGTGCCACCCCCACGCGGCATCGGCCGCCGACGGCGTCGCGTCCCCGGTCGGGTCCAGCCACGCGTCTGAGCACGTGACGGCTTCCTCCGACACCGTGCACAGCCACGAGCATGATGCGTGCGATGACGGCGCGGACGTCCTGTCGGACCAGCGCGTGGGGTCGCTGTCGGCATCCGCGCTGCTGGGCTTCGGCGTCTTCGCGATCGTCGGCCCCCTCTTGCCTTCGCCGCGCCCGGTCGCCGGTCACCGCGCCCCCTGGTACCACCGCACCCTTCCGCTCGGCGGCACCAGGGCACTCGTGTCCCTGTGCGTGCGCCGGGTGTAGACCGGCCGACCCAGCACACCCGACCGAACACGCGCTTGTGCGTGTTCGCCTGTCGTGCGTGCGATATTCCCGGTGCCCCGAACGGTTCCGGACCAGCCGCTCTCTGAACGGCTGCCCTCGCCGACCGTTCGGCGACCCGGACTGATCAGCGCGCCTCCGGCGCCCTCGCGCCGAGCACTCGCGCGCCGCCCCGACACCAGAGAGCTCCGCCGTGTCGGCCCCCATCTCGAGCTTTCCCCTGATTTCCGCGCTTCGGTGAGCGCGGTACCTGACTATGAGGCCTTCATGAAGAACGACCGCCGCGCTGCCAGAAAACGGATCTTCTCCGGTCTGGTCTTCGCGATCATCGGAAGCCTGCTCCTTCCCTCCGCCGTGGCCAACGCCGAACCCGAACCCACCCGTGAGGAGGTCGAGGAGCGGATCGAGGAACTCCTCCAGGAGTCGAGCACCCTTGTGCAGGAGTACAACGAGGCCGAGGAGACCCTCGAAGTCACTGAGTACAAGGCCGAGGAACTCGATGGCCAGGTCGGCTCGGAGGAGGAGCGCTACGAGGAGCTCCAGACGAAGGTGGCCCGGCTGGCCAGCGCCAGCTACCAGTCCAACGACCCCGACTCGGTGCGGACCTCGCTGTTCGTCGACAACCCCGAGGAGATCTACGAGCAGTCCGCCGACCTGTCCTACCTCTCCGAGTCGAACAGGAGAGAGCTGGAGGCCTTCGCAGAGAGCGACGCGCGCCTGATCGCCCTCAAGGCCGAGGCCGAGCTCGCCCGCGACGAGGCCGCCGAACTGTTGGAGGAACTGGAGGAGCAGAAGGAAGAGGTGGACTCCAGCCTCGCCGAGCAGGAGGAGCTCCTGGCCTCGTTCGACGGGGAGAACCCTGTCAACGCGGGTGAGACGGCCGCGGGTGGTGGGGACGCTCCCACCTACACCGGTTCGGCCTCGGGTAACGCGCGTGCCGCCATCGACTTCGCTTACAGCAAGATCGGCACACCGTACCTGTGGGGTGGAACGGGTCCCAACGGCTATGACTGCTCCGGACTGACGCAGGCCTCCTGGGGAGCCGCCGGGGTGAGCATCCCCCGGACGACCTACACCCAGTACGACCTGCCCAACCAGGTCTCGTGGGAGAACATCCAGCCCGGCGACATCCTGTTCTTCTTCCCCGACCTTGGCCACAACGGGCTCTACGTCGGAAACGGCCTGATGGTCCACGCCCCCAGCAGCGGTAAGACCGTCTCCGAGGTGCGGCTCGCCGACTACTGGGCGCAGCACTTCGTCGGCGCCCGGCGTCCCTGACGGGTGTCGGCCGAACCGGGATAGGAGGAGAGAGGGTGGAACACGTTGGCGCGGTCTTCGGTATCTCGCTCCGGCTTCGTGGCGGATCTCGATCACCGAAGCCGCGGAGACAGTGGTGTTACCCTGCGGCTATGCCGTTGTCCACGTCATCGCGGAGCCGTCGCGTGGGACTCGTCTGGGTGCGGATCCTGTTCCTGGCGGCGCTGGTGCTGGGCGTGGGCGCCATGCACACGCTCGGCCATCCGCATGAGGACGAGCACGGCGGAGGCCATGAGACGGTGGCCATGGTCACGGCACCGGAGCCGGCCCACTCCGCCGTCGACACCGATCCGCCTCCCATGGATCCCACGTTGATGTGCCTGGCGATCGTGGCTGCCGCGATCACACCGCTGGGCGTGGCCGCGGTGGTGTTCCACCGTTGGCCCGAGGCGCCGCAGCGCGCGGTGTGCCTGCTTCGCCGATCCGTCCGGGCCCTCTCTCCTCCACCCGGCGCCCTCTCTCTGACCCAGTTACAGGTGTTCCGCATATAGGAGGCCGATCGGCGGATGTCGACCGGCCGGTCCGAAAGCGACGTCTGTCGTGACACGTGCACCACAGCCGCTGCACCGACGCTGGTTCGCGCGCGCGGCGAAATGACCACGGAGAGAGAAGAATCGACTATGAGCGTGTACAAGCGTGCCCTCGCCCCGGCGGCCGTCGCCGTCACGGCAGCCGTGTTCCTGGCCGCCTGCGGCGGGGCCGAGGACGGGTCGACGACCGGGGCACCGGAGTCTTCCGAGCAGAGTGCGACCGAGTTCAACGACGCGGACGTCAGCTTCGCGCAGATGATGATCCCGCACCACGAGCAGGCCGTGGAGATGTCGGAGCTGGCCCAGACCCGGGCCGGTGAGGACGTCCGGGGGCTGGCCGCGGAGATCGAGGCGGCCCAGGGTCCCGAGATCGAGCAGATGACCGGTCTGTTGGAGTCGTGGGGCGAGGAGCCCATGGACGACATGGGTGGAATGGACCACGACGGCATGGACGGCATGATGTCCGAGGACCAGATGGCCGACCTGGAGCAGGCCGAGGGCGACGCCTTCGACACGATGTTCCTGGAGATGATGATCGAGCACCACGAAGGTGCCATCGCCATGGCCGAGACCGAGATCGAAGAGGGCGCCAACCCCGAGGCCCAGGAGCTGGCGCAGGAGATCGTCGACGCGCAGCAGACCGAGATCGAGCAGATGAACGACATGCTCGGAACCGATGGCGGCGACGGCGGCGCGGAGGAGTCGTCCCCCGAGGACGACGGACACAGCGGGCACTGACCGGCTTACCGAGGGTGCCGGGCGGCCCGCCCGGCACCCGTTCCGCGTTGCACGATGTCCGGTGAGGGATGGGTACGGAAAAGTGAACTCGAAGAAAAGGCCTCGGCTGGCGGTCGCCGTCGTGGTGAGCGCGGGCCTGGTCGTCGCGTCGGCCGGGTGTACGTCGGCCGGTTCCGGCGGTGTGGGACAGGGCGGGGACCCGGAATCCGCCGTGGTGGGCATCGAGCTGCCGACGACGGTGTCACACGTCCACGGGGTCGGGGTCGATCCCGAGACCGGTGACATCCTGGTCGCCTCCCACGAGGGCCTCTACGTTCTACCGGCTCCAGAGGGGCCGGGAGAAGCGTCGGTGGTGCCGGAGCGGATCGGCCCGGGCATCGACCTGATGGGCTTCTCGGTCGCCGAACCGGGACGCTACGTGGCGAGCGGCCACCCCCACGAGGGGGTCGACATGCCGAACCCGGTGGGCCTGATCGAGTCCCGCGACGGCGGGGCGACCTGGCAAACCCTGTCCAGAGCAGGGGAATCGGACTTCCACGCCCTGGTCGCGAACGCCGAGCGCGTGGTCGGGTTCGACGGCAGCCTCCGGGCAACCGAGGACGGAAGCACCTGGGAGACGCTCGACGACGGCATCGAACCGTTCTCCCTGTCCATGGCCGATGACGGCCGGACCGTCGTGGCGACCACGCAGAGCGGGCTGATGCGCTCGACCGACGGCGGGGCGGCCTTCGCTCCCGTCGAGGGGGCACCGCCACTGGCGTTGGTCGACTGGGTTCCGGAAACAGAGGTCATCTTCGGTGTGGCGGTGGACGGAGGCGTCCACCGCAGTGAGGACGCCGGTCAGACCTGGGAGTCGACCGGCCTGGTCGAGGGGGAGGCACAGGCGCTCCACGCCGACGCCGAGCAGCTCGTCGTGGTCGCCGACTACAGGGTGACCCGGTCCACCGACGCCGGGGCCACTTTCCGTTCCTGGTGAGAGTCGGTCCTGGAAACAACTAAGGCCCGTCGGTGTCGCGTGCGCGGCCGTGCGTGACACCGACGGGCCCTTCGCCCGTGTGTCCTGCCAAGGCGGTCCGCGCCGAGCGGCTTGCGCAGATCGGCTCGGGCGCCGGTCGAACTCGACCATGCGGGAGAACGCCACGGCCGCCTCGTGGGCGCTGTCGCCGTCGGTTCGGCCCGCCAACTCCTGAAGTGGGAACCCGCCCTCACCGAGCAGGCGCCGATACCAGGTGGCCGGCCGCGCCCCCACCGGAACGAACCCTGTCCTGAACTGCCGTCAGGACGGGGCTTTCGGTGAGGCGGGTGGGGCGGGCCTCGGGTGCGCGCCTCCTCAGTCGTTCGGTACGGGGGTGAGGTCATCACCCAGGACCGCCGCGATCGCGGCGGCCCGGGAGTGGTCGTCCAAACGGCGTGTCAGGTAGGCGCAGGCGTGGCCGTGCCGGATGGACCACCAGGTGGCCGAACCGCCGATCCCGCCCTTGGCGATCTTGGCCCGGTCGCGCAGAAACCCCAGTGTCCAGGTCAGAGCGGTACCGAAGACCTCGTCGTGGCCGGTGACCTGCGGAGCGATGAACTCGGCGTGCAGGCGGGGGCCCAACAGTGCGCTCACCGGACCGTCCTGGGCGGTGAGGACGGAGAAGAACTCCGCCAACCCGGACGCGGTCGCGTGCAGGTTGACCCCACCGAAGACCGCCTGCCGCCAGGGGCGTGAGTTGGCCCGGTCCACGTCCAGGGCACCGGCGGGAGTCCCCAGCCACGGCGCGGAGGGCAGCCGCCCCGGCCAGTCCGGATCGGCGTACTCCAGGTCGGCGACGCGGTGCAGCGCGTGTTCGGGTACCCCGAACCAGGCGTCCAGGCCCAACCCCGGACGCACCACGTCGTTGAACACCTCGCCCAACGACGTCCGCGCCCCCGCGCGCAGGACGCCGTCGATCAGGTGCCCATAGGTGAGCGCGTGCTCGCCCATCGCCGTACCGGGAACGTACTCCGGCGGTGCCCCGGCCAGGCTCGCGCGCAGTCCGGCGTCGTCCAACAGGTCCATCCCCGCCGCCTGGGCGGGGAACCGGGGCTGGCCCGCCTGGTGGGTGAGCACGTGCCGCAGCGTGGTGTGCTCCTTGCCGTGGTGGCCGTACTCCTTCCAGTAGTCGGCGATCGGGGCGTCGAGGGCCAGCGCGCCGTCCCGGACGGCAACCAGAGCCGCGAGTGCAGCGAACGGTTTGGACACCGAGTAAGGCTGGACGAGCGTGTCCGGCCGCCAAGGGCGTTCCCGTTCCGTGTCGGCCCACCCGCCGCTCAACCGGACCACCTCGCGCCCCTGCCGCCAGACGGACAGGCCCGCGCCCGTCTCCCGACCGTCATCCACCAATCCCTGGAAGATCCGGCGCACCGCCTCGAACCCGTCCGCGGTGAATCCCTCCACCTGCATGCCATCACCCCTCGAACCCATGGTTGCGTCTCCTGATCGCGCGGTCCCGCCTCGCGGCGGGCCAGGGACCGCAAGGGGCCCGTCAGACGCTCGCGACCTGGTATCCGGCCTCGTCGACGGCCGCGCGGATGGCGTCCTCGTCGAAGCCCGAACCCTGGACGGCGACCGTGCCGTCGGCGAGGTCGACCGCCACGCCGGTGACGCCGGCCACCTTGCCGACCTCGGTACTGACCGAACTCACGCAGTGTCCGCAGGTCATTCCCTCGACCTGGTAGACGCGCGTGTCCTCTGTGCCCTTGGCAGCCTCGGTGGCAGCGGGGGCGGCGTCAGTGGAACAGGTTCCGCACATGGTGATCTCCCTCGTGATTTCAATACCCCTCAGGGGTATCCTCGTCTCAGATTTAGCATACTCGAGGGGGGTATGCAATAAGTCTGATCGGCCTTGCGTGCCAGAGCACGGGTGCCGGTCGCCGCCGAAGCGGTGAACGGCACCCGTGCGTCGGCGGTCCCCTCAGAGCCCCCGGGCCTTCTCCGGCCCTACACGCGAGCCGCGTCGCGGGGGGTACCGGCTGCCCGAAGGACGGCGGCCGTGCTGGCCTCCGGTGTCAGGTCGAGCCGACGCAGCAGCTGTGCGTTCAGCGCGACCACGACCGTGGACAGAGACATCAGCACCGCGCCGATGGCCATCGGCAGCACGAACCCGACGGGGGCGAGCACCCCGGCCGCAAGCGGCACCGACAGCAGGTTGTACCCCGCCGCCCACCACAGGTTCTGCTGCATCTTCCGGTAACCGGCCCGGGAGAGCTCGATGACCGAGAGCACGGACCGGGGGTCGTCGCTGGCCAGGATCACCCCGGCCGAGGCGATCGCCACGTCGGTGCCGGCGCCGATCGCCAGGCCGACGTCGGCCTGGGCCAGAGCGGGAGCGTCGTTGACGCCGTCCCCCACCATGACGACCTTGCGCCCCTGCCTCTGGAGTTCGGCGACCTTGGCGCCCTTGTCCTCGGGCCGCACCCCGGCGAAGACCTGGTCGATGCCCAGGTCGGCGGCGACGGCGTTGGCGACGGCCTCGGCGTCTCCGGTGATCATCACGACCCTGATGTCCAGGGCGTGCAGGGCCTTCACGGCCCGCCTGGACTCCTCGCGGACCTCGTCGGCCAGCGCGAGCGCCCCGATGACCTCACCATCGGCCAACACGTGCAGGATGATCGCGCCCTGGGCCTTCCAGGTCTGCGCGATGACCATCTCGGCGGCGCCGTTCGCCTCCAGCATCCCGGGTCCCCCCACGCTGATCCGCGTGCCCCGGACGGTTCCGGCCACGCCCACGGCGGTGGACGCCTTGAAGTCACTCGCCCGGGGGATGTCGACGCCACGGTGGCGGGCGGCGGCCACGATGGCCTTGGCCAGGGGGTGCTCGCTGTCGACCTCCACCGCGGCGGCCAGGGCCAGGACCTCGTCCTCGCCGAGTCCCTCACCGGGGGCGACGTGGGTGACGGTGGGCTCGCCCTTGGTCAGGGTGCCGGTCTTGTCGAAAAGGACGGTGTCAGCGGTGCGCATGCTCTCCAGCGCCATGCGGTCCTTGATCAGCACGCCGCCCTTGGCGGCGCGTTCGGTGGCGATCGAGACCACCAGCGGGATGGCCAGCCCGAGAGCGTGCGGGCAGGCGATGACCAGGACGGTGATGGTGCGGATCAGGGCGTCCTCGGGCAGTCCGAAGACCGACCAGGCGGCCAGGGTGATGCCCGCCGCGACCAGCGCGAACCAGAACAGCCAGGCGGCGGCCCTGTCCGCCAGCCGCTGAGCGCGCGAGGACGAGTTCTGGGCGTCGGCGACCAGTCGTTGGATGCCCGCGAGGGCGGTGTCCTCGCCGACAGCGGTGATCCGCACCCGCAGTGCCGTGTCCGTGGCGACGGTTCCGGCGACGACCTGGTCACCGGGGCCCCTGCTGACAGGACGGGACTCACCGGTGATCATCGACTCGTCGACGTCGGCGGTGCCCTCGGTGACCTGGCCGTCGGCCGGAACCCGGCCGCCGGGGCGGACGATGACCATGTCCCCGAGGACCAGATCCGCGGGGGCGACGGTGACGACCTCGTCACCGACGATCTTTTCCGCCTCGTCGGGCAGCAGCGCGGCCAGGGACTCCAGCGCGGAGGAGGTCTGGGCCAGGGAGCGCATCTCGATCCAGTGGCCCAGGAGCATGATCACCACCAGCAGGGCCAGTTCCCACCAGAAGTCCAACTCGTGGGAGAGCAGGCCCAGGCTCGCGCCCCACGAAGAGAAGAACGCCACGGTGATGGCCAGGGCGATCAGCAGCATCATGCCGGGCTTGAGCGCCCGGACCTCGCTGACCGCGCCGGACAGGAAGGGCCAGCCGCCCCAGAGGTACATCACGGTGCCCAGCACCGGGGAGACCCATTCCACGCCGGGCACGTCCGGAACCGTGTATCCGAGGATGGACGCGAACATCATGCTCAGGCCGACCGTGGGCACCGCCATGGCCAGCATGACCCAGAACAACCGCCGGAACTGCCCCACGTGGTCACCGTGACCCGCGTGCCCTCCGTGACCGGCATGCCCGCCGTGACCCGCGTGCTCTCCGTGACCGTGGTGGTCGGCATGCTCACTGTGGCCGGTGGCGGACCGTGCCGCAGTCTCCACGGACGCGTCGTCGTGGGCCGCGCCGTGGTGCCCGTGACCGGAGTGTGCGTTGTGATCAGGGGGCGTCGTGTTCATGCCGCCCAACATATACCCCCATGGGGTATCTGACAAGTAGCGTGCCGCGCGTGGGAAGGAATCGGGATGCGAGTCTGGGACGGGACCACCTACGAACCCGGACGACTCCTCTGTCAAGTAGGACGATCGACAGAATCGGATCGGCGGTGACCACGCACCTGCCCCTCCAACGGACAACAAGGCTCCCCGCCGGGCTCGACAAACAGGCGTTCGCGGACAACTTGCTCGACCATGATCGCCGATCGTGGCTTGTGTCAGCTCACTCGGGGCGCGTCAACACGTCCAGGAACTCATGGTTCACGAAGAGGCGTTCACGACCGGCCTTGACATCGCGGAGAAGCCCCGCCTCGACCAGGGCGTGCAGCCAGGACGACGCGGTCTGGCGCGTGACCTCGCATCGGTCGACGACAGTGTTGATGCGGCAGTAGGGCTGCTCGAACAGCACGGCCAAGAACCGTGCGTCCCGACCACCCGGGGTCGCGGCGCGAGCCCGCTCGGCGATGTCCTCCTGACATCTGCGGATGGCTCCGATCTTTCGCGTCGTCGACACCGCAGAGTCACGAACAACGTCGAGCATGTAGAGGACCCATTCGATCCAGGCACCGTCAGCCGTCACGGCTCGCAGGAGCCGGTAGTAGTCGTTCTTGCGGGCGATGATGGCGCGTGAGAGATAGAGGATCGGGTCGTGCAGCAGACCGGCCCCGATCAGCATCAGGATGTTGATGACGCGGCCGGTGCGTCCGTTACCGTCGTGGAAGGGGTGGATCGCCTCGAACTGGTAATGGGCCACCGCCATACGCACCAGCGGATCAAGATCGTCCTCAGCGTGAACGAACCGCTCCCAGGCCGACAGCTTCTCGCGAATGAGGTCGACGCCCTCAGGTGGGGCGTACACAACCTGCCGTGTGGTCGGGTTCGCGATGCGCGTGCCGGCCACCGCACGAATGGTCATCTCCCTGCCCTGCAACTCGGAGCAGATTCGGATGGCTGTCGCAGACGTGAGCGGCCGGTTCCTGATCGATTCGACTCCGGCGAACAGTGCGCTGCGGTAGCGCAGTGCCTCCTTGGTGGCGTGGTCTCCCCCGCCGGAGTCTGCGTGCTTGAACAGCTCATCGGCGGTGGTCACGATGTTCTCGATCTCGGAGCTGGCTTGCGCCTCGAGCAGCGGAACGGCGTGGATCAGGATGTTGGGGTTCGGCAGCAGTCGGCTGGCTTGGGCGAGTGTGGCCAGTGCCGTTCGGGCTTCGATGGTCGACTTGAGCACGGGCTTGGGCTCAAGGTCGAGGTCGGCCGGCGGCAGCGGGGGCAGATCGTTGAAGGGAACGTCGGGGCTCCAGGGCACGTGTCAACTCCTTCGACATATCCGCACCACGTGTTAAGAATTCTGAATAAACCTAACATGTTCCCGGGATGCGTCAGTATCTCAACACGTCCTCATCACGCGTCGACCCGCGTTCGGGAGGTGGGTCGGGGAAAATCCGGAGTATCTGAGCTCTGGCATACCGGCAGGCCACGACGCCCGGCCTACCCCTCTGGCCTGACCAATGAGCGGCGCGTGTTCCCTCTCAACGGGCCGGTCCAGTGCGAGACCGGTGCGTGCGGATCCACCTGGTGCGCGTGGGCGAGAACCGCAACGAGATCCGCTACCGGCCTACCGGCCAGCATCGTCTGGAGGACTCGGGGAACGGTGAGAGCCAGTGACCGAATGCGCGGTGCGGATGATGTCCGCACGCGCGCTCCGGCCGTACGGCGCGCTGTGCCTCGGATCCGCTCTGTTTTCAGCGGGCGCGTGTGCTCACGTCCCATCGTGTGGGTCCGAGCGGCGTTCTTGCACTCCAACGGCCCTACGGTAAAGCGGGGAAAGCGCACCCGGAAATACTTTTCCTTGACCGATAGGGAAACCTTTTACCCGCATGTGCGCTGTTCTGTGCGCCTTGATCAGTCGGCATCGCGAACGAGGCCTGTACATCCGATTTCCCCCTGCTTTGAGATCGGGTATCACCTTTTCGCGGGACAGAAGACTAAAGCGAAGGGTGTTCGGGTGGCCGTTCGTCTGTTCAAGCGGTGTTCGTGCAGAGAACAGATCCTGGGAGTGGAAGGAAAACCGGCGCTCGACCACTGCGGTGAGCCCCGGTACCGGCGGCTGGGCAAGAGGTGCCGCCACATTGGTGACACCGGTCACGGGTCCTGGTACTTCTCCATCCCGCTGCCCCGACCCTCGTCAGACACCGGAAGACACACCTACCTCAAGCGCGGCGGCTACCCGAGCAGGGACGAGGCCCACCAGATGGGGGCTGCCGCACAGTGTCTGCTTGCGGTCCCCGACCGCGACGACGACGCGGGCCGCCGAGAGGTCGCCGCCGTGGTGGTGCACGCCCTGGACAACGGTGCGGAGCTGCCGGATATCGAGACGGTGCGGGAGCGCTACCTGCGCTGCCAGCCCCTGGCCCCGGCCCCCACCCTGGACGCATGGTTGGACCACTGGCTTCCCTCCAAGCGCCCCCACCTGGCACCCAGCACCTTCCTGGGTTATGAGACCCACATCCGCCTCTACCTCAAACCTCACCTGGGCCGGTACCGGATCGACCGGCTGCGCGTGGACCACGTGCAGGACATGCTCGAACTCATCGAGGAGGAGAACGAGCTCATCGCCCTGGCGCGCACAACCAGGGACCCGGCGCTGTGTAAGCGTTTCCACTACCGCCGCCACGCCGGCCCCACCACCAAGCGGGCCATCGTCAGTGTGCTGCGCAGCGCTTTGAACGCGGCCAGGGCGCGGCAGATGATCGCGTTCAACCCCGCCTCACACGTCAGCGTTCCCAGGTCCGAGCACCAGAGGCCGCAGATCTGGACCGATGCGCGGGTGCGCCGCTGGGTGGTCACCGGCGAGGTGCCCGGGCCGGTCATGGTCTGGACGCCGGCGCAGACCGGGGCGTTCCTGGACCATGTGCGCGATGATCCGCTGGAGGCGCTGTTCCAGCTGATCGCCTACCGGGGGCCGCGGCGTGGTGAGGCGTGCGGGTTGAGCTGGTTCGACATCGATCTTCGCCAGCGCACCGCCGAGATCTGGCAGCAGCTCGTCCTGCTGAAGGGGGAACCGGTGTGGGCTAGGCTCAAGACCGCCCACAGCAGGCGGACGCTGGCGTTGGACGAGGTCACCGTCGAGGCCCTGCAGCGCCACCGTGAGCGTCAAGCGTGTTGGAAGGCCCGCGCGGGTGCGGCGTGGCAGGACTCGGGGCTGGTGTTCACCACCGAGCTGGGAGCCGCGTTGCGTCCCGACCGGGTGCTGCGGCGTTTTCGTGAGCTCACCGCCCGGGCGGGTCTGCCGCCGATCCGGTTGCACGATCTGCGCCATGGGGCGGCGACACTGCTGCTGGCGGCGGGCACCCATGTCAAGGTCGTGCAGGAAACGCTGGGCCACTCCCGTGTCTCCACGACCCTGGATGTGTACACCAGCGTCCTTCCGGAGCTGTTCCACGAGTCGGCCCAGGCGGTCGCGGAACTGGTACCGCGCAAGGGCGCTGCTGGGTGATTGTTGGGCGCAGCGAACATGACAGTGGGAGACGAGTGGAAATGTCAGTGTTCAGATGAGCCATCTGCGCTCTCCTGGTCAGGCTCTTCCCCGCCTTCGATCGGGTTCGGCTGCCACTGCTCAGGCAACACCACCCCGGGCTTTCCGCGCTCCATTGCCTTCAGGAGACTGCTGGGGAATGTGCCTGAGGCGTCCTCGAAGGACACCGTCCCAGCGGCGAACTTGGTCCCGCTGAAGTCCATCGTCCTGGCGGTGAACACGGCCCCACCGAAGTCCACCCACCCGCCCGTGAACTCGACTCCGTTGAAGGACACCATCCCGGCGGTGAACTCAGCCCCGCTGAAGTCCACCCACCCGTCGGCAAACTTGGCTCCGAGGAAGTCCACCATCCCGTCGGTGAACGCAGCTCCGAGGAAGTCGATCGTCCCACCGGTGAACTCAGCCCCGCTGAAGTCGACCGTCCCACCGGTGAACACGGCCCCGGTGAAGGACACCCTCCCATCGGTGAACAGGGCACGATGAAAGTTGACCAGTCCGCCGGTGAACACGGCCCCGGCAAAGGACACCCTTTCAGCACTGAACTTGGCTCCGAGGAAAGACACCGTGCCGTCGGTGAACTTGGCTCCGTCGAAGTCGACCGTCCCGCCGATGAACACGGCCCCGGCAAAGGACACCCTCCCACCGCTGAAGTGGACTCCGTACAGGTCGCCGCCGTCGAAGACGACGCCGGTGAAGTCGTAGTCCTTGCCGCGCCAGCGAGTGTCCTCACGGAGGCGGTTGCCGATGATGCGGATGATGGTGTGGCGCACTTGTTGAAACGACTCGAACTCCAGAACCCGCTTTCGGTACTCCTCTTGGGTCACCTTCTGCTTCTCGCGTTGGGTGTCCTCGTGTTCGGTGCTGCGGAGCCGTCCGAGGTCGACGGCTGTGGTCGAGGGCACCGTTGGAAAGACGGAGAAGTCTGACTGCCCGGAGGGCTCGGCAGGGCGAGGTGTGTAGGGCATACGCAGGTAGGCGCACAAGACGTCGATGACCATCTGCACCTCCTCCTCGGAGGGTGCGTCGTCTGCCAGCCGGGCCAGGGCATGGACTCCGGCCAGGCGCACGGCGGCGTGCTCACTGCCGAGCTTGTCACTGGCGCTGTCGAAAGTGTCGGTGAACAGCTTCGCGACCTCACGTTCAGCCGCCAGCTCGGCACGAACGTTGGCCGCTTCGGCCCGGACCGCGTCGGCTTCGGTGGTGCGCTGGCGCCTGTAGTGGATCACCAGCAGAGCGACACCACCCAGACCGGCCACGACGGCGAAGGCCCGCGTCGCGATCGCATCCAAGGCGCGCGGGGACAGTTCGGCAGGCAGGTCGATACCTGGGGTGCCCAGGACGAGCCAGATGAGCACCACCATCCCGGCCACGGCTCCGATGGCCACCACCCACGCGCCGAGGATCAGCCACCACAGCCGAACCGAGATTCGCCGCTGGGCGCGGACCAGCACCACGGCGATCACCAGCACGATCACCAGGACCGCACCTAGAACGATGCGCCCAACAGGCAACCCCGCAGGCAGCAAGCCCCACAGGAACGGGAACAGGGGCCATACGGTGGCGGTGAGCGCGGGCAGCGCCGCGGCCGCGAGGGCGATGCCGGTCCACTGGCGGGGGGCAAGCGAACGCATGACCGCCACGTTAGAGGGCCCGCCCGCGGTGCGGGCGGGGATTACCGTATCCGGCCAGTAGCCAGGTTGTTGAGTGCAGTGAAGACGTCGGTAGATGCGGGGTCTCGTCAGGGGGGCGAGATCGGGTTGAAGCCCTCCATCTGCCACTTGTGCACTCCCGGGTGGCCAGCGACGAACTCGCACGACCACGGGGCCTCCCCGGGCGTGTCGTTGGGATGGCGGCCGACCTCGTTGCAGCATTCGGCCGAGGACAGGCACACGATCTTGCGCCCGGTGTCGGACCAGTGCAGCCACCACCGGGAAGCCCGCGTCGGGGTCGCCAGCCGCCTGCTCCAGGATCGCGCGCACCGTTGCGGGGTCGGTGTCCAGGGCGTGGGCGAGCTGGTCGGGGGTGAGCGGGACCGGGGCGTTGGCCAACGCGGCCAGCACCCGGCGTCCGGGGGCGGGGGTGAGGTCGTCCACGAGGTCGGCGGGGTCCACATCCAGGTGGCGGGCGATCGCGATCACCGCGGTGACGGGCAGGTCGGACAGATCCCGGGCGGTGTCCTCGGTCAGGTCGCGGGGTGGATGCCGACCAAGCCGGCCACGGTGTGCGGGGGCAGCCCGCGCAGCGCCAGGCGCTCGGCGACCAGCCGGGTGTTCACCACCCGCTCCCCTGCGCCCCGGCCGGGACAGGCGGCGGGACCAGGACGTGCAAGGCCAGGCCGCGCCTGCCAGCCCAGTCATGTGCGAACCGGGCAGCGGACTGGGCGGTTTGACCCAGGGGACGACAGAGAATGTCAGGTCAAATGAGACGTTGAACTGGTCAAACGATCTGTGACGTGTTGCGGCGGGCCGAGGCGTTGATCCACACCGTCTCGGGCAGCCACGGTGGCTCCGTTCACAGTGAGAACCTCTCCGGATGAACCGCATAAGCCTCGGCCTGAGTCCGTGCCCGCTGTAACGGACCTGGCCATCGGTACCGAAGTACACCGACGCCGGAGTGAGGTAGCCGATCCCTGAATAGCGGTGCTCCTGGTTGCAGTAGGCCATGAGACCCTCCGTCCGCTCACGGGTGTGCTCCAACGACGCGAACTCGCGCGGGTAGTCCAATGCGTAGTACTCGAGGGTTTAGGACTGCGCTCGGAGTAAGGGTTGTCGTTGGAGGTCTTCAGCCGCTAGTGCGACCGCTCGCTCCCCAGGGCCGACAGCAGTTGGGACATTTTCTTGGGGGTCGTCGCCGTACCCTGGTCGGCCCGCTCCACCGCGTGCGCCGCCACGTACCGTGCGAAGATGCCGATGACCACGCAGGTATGGGGGCACTCACCGCGCCGAGGGCCTCTGGGCCGAGTCATGCCGGAGATGAACACCTGCCCTGGTGCGGCAGCCCGCAGTTCGGTCGCCACCTTGGGCGGGTGGGTGGCGGGAGCGCCCGGTCAGGCGGCACGCCCGGACGATGCCGACTCCCGGGCCGTCGTGTCAACGCATAAAGGCCGCTGAACCGCCAGGACCGTCCACATGCAACCCTCGGGTGGTTCAGCGTCGGTCCGGACACAGGCGGTCGCTGCCCTGCGCCGGGTGAGGACATCCTCCGCACGGAGTTTTTCCGCTCCTGGGTGGGGAATCGACCTTGAAGGGCCTGCTGACGGCCTGATCCCCACCTTTGGGTCAGAGGGCGGTGTTCTGGGGACGTGGATACGGTAATCGCAATCCGACGAAAGTCGGCTGAACATCTGAAACGGTTGGCTCCCACCAGAGCTCACAGGAATAACCGCAGCTCAGAGCTGGCACGGCCTGGAGTCGACTTGGCTCCCATGCCGGAGCCGTACGTGCGCCGACGCCGCACACAGAACGACCCCGAACCGCGTTTCCGCTGTTCAGGGCCGCAATGCCACTGTCTCATGGTGGCGCACTCGGGAGGATTCGAACCCCCAACCTTCTGATCCGTAGCAGGTGGGCGGCACTGCATCGACCCTGCCGTGACCGCCCTTCGCCACGTATTCGCCACGCCGCCGGAACCCGTCTCCGAAGCAGCTTCCGAGGTCTCAGCACACTCCGGTCCCCCATGCCGTAGGAGCCGGCGCGAGTCCCATGACCGGTGTCAGATGATCAGCGCCGGATGGCTTTGGGCCGCTGCATGGGCTGCATTGCACGAAACCCACAGAACCCCGTCGGCAACCCCTACAGACAAGTCTCGGGCAGATCCCCTCACCTTGGTTGCCGACCTGTCTTGACGATCGGCATGTCCAGCGCGGTGAGCCACGGAGACCTGAGCCCTGTCACACCCGAGGCAACCGGGACTCGATAGCTTCCTCCCCGTGCTATTCCAACGCTGCCCGAACTACAGCGGACAGTGCTGTCACGGCTACCCTCCCCGGCTTCCTTGCCCTTGAAGTAGAGGAAGGCGAGGTGGCCCCTGGAAGCTGACGACGGCAAAGAAGAACACACGACCGATCGCTTGATCCGAGGAACAACCAAAGTTGTCGTCTGCGGTGTCGCGATCATTGCTGCGATCGTGTCCTACCGGCACGCCTACGCGGTAGTCACCGAATACGGTGAGAGTGGCATCACCGCGATCATGATCCCTTTGACCATCGACGGGCTGGTGTACGCCGCATCAATGGTGATTCTCCACTCCGCCCGGGCCGGGATCAAAGCCCCATGGCTGGCCTGGCTCCTATTGTGGGTGGGAATCACTGCCACGCTGGCGGCGAACGTCGCTCATGGATGGAGAAATGGGCTCGTTGGGTCCATCGTGGCGGCCTGGCCAGCTGTGGCCTTGGTGGGGTGTTACGAGATGCTGATGTGGCTGGTTCGCTCGAACACCCACCAGAGGCCAGAGACAGCTCCTGAGATGACGGACATCAACCAACAAGCAATCCATGCCTACCAGGAGAGCGTGCGCATCGGCAGCCCACTTTCAGAGAGAAGGCTTGCCGAGCGATTCGGAAAATCGCGCCGGTGGGCGCGTGCCATTATGGAGAAGGCAGCAAATGAAGAGCAGGGTTAAGAGGTAAGGAAAGCCAAACTGTTTCGCCCTCTCCACTGAGGAAAGATGCGGATCTTGTGGCTCGGTGCGTGGTACCACCTTGGTACAAGGTGGTACCACGCACCGAGCTCTTCAGCCCTCGGGTCTCGCGGCCTCGTACGCCGCTGTACGGCCGGTTCCCCTAGCTACTCGGGGTTTAGACCATGTTGGTACACCCCTGTACCGAGCTGGCCCATGGCGAACCTTTCTCCGAGGGGAGGGGGAGCGTTATGAAGCTTCAGGTCCGCTCATGTCATACACCACCCCGAGTCACAGGCCGTGGTCTCGTCATCCACAACTTGTGGATCCGCTACGACGATAGCCTCATCAAGGGGGCGCCCGTACCTGCTTAGGAAGACCTCGTCACGGCCGAGCCAGCGCCGACGTTCATTGATGACTCTCTCGAGGCGCACAGACTTGGCGAACAGCTCGGGTTCTTCCAGTCGCTGTTGACGCCACGATCCGACCGTCTTGAACGGGCAGAAAAAGCACGAACTCTTAGGTGGAACAGGTAGGTCCGCGTCGGCGATGATCTTCTCGCAATCGTCTCGGCGGAGCTTGAGGTCGAGCAAGGGGTACTCGATCTCCTCGTAGAGCTCCTTGTGCCGGCGGTTGGCTCGATGGATCTCATCAAGTGAGATGCCGATGCCGACAGTCGCCGGGTTTTCCGCCGTGGCCCCGTGTTCCCGCAGCCACCGCCCGATCACCTTGATCTTGAAGTCCGCGGTGCAGTTGCGTCGACCTGGCGCGCCGTTGGCCATACGTACCGGGATGGGGATGGACCTCGTATCCGGCTGGTTCAGACGCTGCATGAGCGTCTCAGTCGATCCGTCGCGGCGATGCCGCGTGAGTTCCTGGATCTCGATTCCGGCACCGGCGGCGTAGGGCACGGCGATCTCCCGCACGTAGGAGAGCGTTGCCGGGTGCTCGCTGTCGTCGCCCACGTTGGCGAACAGGAAGGTCCTGAAGTCGATCTCTCCGCGCGCCGCCAGTACGAGCAGAGCTGTTGATTGCACCCCACCCCCGTAGGAGACCACCTTCCTCCAGGTGGGGTCCTGTCGCTCAGCGGGGGCTCGGGAACCGGGATCGGTCGGAGTGGAACTTCGGGGGGTTCCTGGGGTGTACTGCCTGGATGCCATGTGAGAGACAATATGGATGACTTGATGTGAGATCAAGTGTTACTCTCACCATTGAGATTGGGAAGACCGGTCATCACGCGGAGGCCAGGGACGGCATCAGCTTCAGCAGAACCGGTGGTCTAGCGCTGAGGCTTGATGACGACGGAGTAGCCCTTGGCCAAAACGGACGTTAGGAACTCAGCTGCCGCGGCCTCATCGGTCGAGGTGAAGGTCCGTGCCGCTGGCAGTGACTCGCGTGACGGCCTAGTGACTGTAGGAGCCGTTCTGCGTCCCCGAGGTTTCTGAGGAGAACGTTGACCTGCGCGAAGTACAGAGACCTCAGAGGAGACGAGGTCACGTTGCCGTTGGTGCGCGTCATCGATGACGGTCTCAAGGAGCCAGAGCGGAGACCCGGAGAGAACCAGGTCAGGCTCGGCGATGCGCTGTCGGTTGCGCCACCGGGAGACCGCCTGGGCGTCCCTGCCTAGAACACGACCGACTTCCTGAATGCCAAGAATGACCGGAAGCTGGTCCTGGTCGTGAAGGACGTAACCGCCCGGGATCTTAGCTTTGTAAGCCGCCAGGCGCTCCCGGTCGACGGGACGGTCGCCCTCGGCATTGAGCTCCAGGACGGTATCCAGCAGCCAATAGGGGTTGCCTGAGGCGATCAGATCGGGCTCACCGAGTGTGCCCTCCGACCGCCACTTCTGTGAAGTCTGGCGCTCGACCCGGTAGAGGAAGGCGATCTCGGCATGCCCAAGGAGGAATGGAACCCGAGCCTGTGCCATGAGGCGCCTTCCCAATCACCCGGACCTGCGTGGTGTGGTGGTGGACCGACGACCCACCACCACACCAAGACGTGCATGTGTGATCTTAGGTGTGCTCGGTGCCGGGCCGTAGCTCCCACGAGCCCACTTCGGTGTAGTACCGGCCGAAGTGCTGAAGCCAGGCGGCGACCGTCTCCGTGGTCCTGCGGGCCTGGTCCTCTGTTTCTCCTGTCCGCGCGGCGATCGCCTGTTGCAACTCCAGGTTGCCGAGGCGCTGTTCTGCGGACAGCTGGCTGAGTTCTGGGATGGCATGCAAGCGGGTCTCTACCGCGTTGTTGAAGTCTTCTTCTGATAGGCCAGCAGGGAGATCGAGCATGGCCAAGTCTCGGATGATGCCGGCCTCGACTCGAGCAGTGAACTTTGCCCGGCCGCTGTAGAGAGCGAACACGTTCTCCGGCCGCCTCGTCTCCGGGTACCAGCTGAAGACGGCTTCGTCCGCAGCCTGAGGGGTGGTGTGCTCGGCCTTGAGCAGCTCCGCCTGTTGCCGAACCAGGGCCGCCATGTGGGGCGTGGCCGCTGTGGAACGTGACTCGATCTGTGCAAGAACACGCTGGACTTCAGGATGGTCAGCCGAGGCACCCAACAGGAGCTCCACATTGGAATGGGGCACACGGCCGGTGGCCTTGCCCGTCAGGTTGGCCGAGCCAACCAGGCAACGGTCATCGACACGGTAGACCTTGGCATGCAGAGATGGGCACAGGGTGATGGAGACCCGATCGTCCTTTGCAGCGACCTCGATGATCTCCGGGTCAGAGACCCCGGCGGCCACCTCCGCCGGGGTCCAGCGCGTCACACACGCGATTTTCGTGACGGAGCTTGGCACCTTGGCGACGAGCTCCTCGAAGATCGACCTCTTGATGAAGGGGGCGATGAGGTGTACCTCTTCGGTGGCGCCGCCCACCAGGACAGCCATCTGCTGCCAGACGTGGTCCGGCGAGGTCACTCCTCTTCACTCCCGTCTTCGATGAAGTCTCGGGCGTAACGGCCCCAGTCGCGTCGAGCATCCGCAATCCGGTTTCGGTCACGCTTGTTCGGGATCTCATCCTCCATCCGGGCCCAGGAGAAGATGAGCAGTTTGAAGGTGTCGGACGCTCGTGACAGCCGCTGACGGAGCTCTGCCTCGTTCGCGTCTTCAGGGACATCCTCAAGCACGGTCATCAGCTCGCTGTGCAACGGGTGCTCCGTGTTGAAAGACACCTGGAGCATGCCGGCGAGCAGGTCGATGTTGAAGAACGCGGATGAGTCCTGGGGGCTGGACAGCCAGCGCACACGCCAGTCCTTCTCCAGCGCCTCCTCCACCATGGATCGGGCGATGTCTTCGTCGACATGATGCCGCTCGGTCAAAGCGCTCAGCTGCTCCTGGCGCTTATCGGCATCCGTTGCTTCCTCTGCGAGGCGGTCGGTCGTTCCCGTATGTCCGTCCTCATGCCGACGCTTCACGGCATCTGTGGCCTTGGAAGTGACCACGCCATCATGCCGGTTGCTGTTCTTGCGAGTGCCGAGCTGTTGTTGCCTCAGCTTCTTCCGCATCTTTCCCAAAAGCTCTTTGAGGAAATGCGCGAGGTCGATCAAGGGCAGCCGCGGGTCACCGAATTCGGCAAGGCGGTCTTTAAACTCTTTGGGTGTTTCACTTTCATCTCTCTCATCAGACCAATCGAAGTCCGCGAGCGATGAAAACACCACTGCTGTCTGCTTGTTGTTGGTGACACCGAAGACCTCGTCAAGCTCGGGCGGGAAGTCCACCTCAATTCCCCACCACCGTTCTACGGGGTCGTAGCCGATCGCCCAAGAAGTATCCAGGTCAAGCTCTCGACCCTTTCGAACCAGTGAGACGCCCACGTTCCTGCGGGCGTGCTGGCCCCACGTCTGGTGTCCGCCATCTCGGTTAGTCTTCGCGGTGTCAGGCCATGCGTGACCGGGTACGTCAGAACGCCGGGCTTCGGGGCGCGCGATGGACGCCCGCACCTTCACTGTGTACTTGGCGCCATTCACCGTGAGTGGGTAGTGATATACCCCAGGATCATCCTCGTTGCCCATGTCGTAAGGTTCGAACATGGGGGTTTTATTGAACGGGGCCGGAGTCCCAGTTTCCGACATGAGATACAGGGGGTCGTTCGGTTCGGCGTAGTAATAGCCGTTGTGGCCTTCTTCGATTACCTTGCCATCACGGACGGGCGCCATTTTGATGGTCGCGGAGCCGTTGTGGAGGTAGTGGCGGTAGACGCGGCCGATCAGCTCGGCGGTGTTGCGCAGGGTGGCTCCGGCGCCATGCCACTTGACGCGGTCGAGATCAGTCCAGACAACGAGCGTCCCGCTCGTACCCAAGGGGGTTTCACTAAGTTCGTCCCAGTACTCTGGTACACGACAGGGCGCGGGGTCAGGGACCTCGTCTCGGCCGCCTTCGATCTCTTTAAGGTCGAGGTAGGTGTACAGGGCGTTAGCGGGACCGTTGGTCCAGGACCAGACTTCCACCTTGGTGCACTGCGACATGCTCGAGTTGGGCAACCCCATGCCGAAGCGCCCGATCCGGTTGCGGTCGTCTCCGAGTCCGTCCCCGTACTTCAGAGCGCGCCGCAGGAGGTCGCTGTCCATGCCCTTGCCATTGTCCAAGACGGCGATGGTGTCCACACGGTGGCGAGTCTGTGTGGCCCCTTGTACCGGGCTTTCGCAGGCGAAGACCTGAACGAGTGAGGCCTTGGCGTCGATGCTGTTGTCGATCAGCTCGGCGAGCGCGTAAGCGGTGTTCTTGTAGCCGCTGTCGCGCATGGCCTTGACGGTCAGCGAAGGGCTGACGATCCGGTAGTTTTTTTCCTCACCGTTCACAGGGCCTCCCATACATCTTCCCAGTTGGTGAATGCTTCAGCGACGTCGCCAAACCCAGGGAGCTCTGGATCGACGACGGTCACGATCTCACAGCTTTCGGTGCCACCGGCCTTTGGTCCCCGAATGACTCGACCGACCATCTGGCTGTACAGCACCAGCGACTTGGTCGGCCGGGCGATGACAGCGGCACTTGCCGCAGGAGCATCAAAGCCTGTAGTCAAAACGCCGAAATTGCACAGGACCATGGGTCGTGGAGCTGCGCTCTTGAATCGACGGATCGCGTCGTTGCGATGCCGAGGAGAGGATTCACCGGTCACGAAATCAGCATCGAAACCAGCTGCGGAGAGCACAGAAGCAATGACCCGGCAGTGCTGTACCGACGCCGCGAATACGAGGATGCGGCGATGCTGCTTCTCAAGCAGGTCCAGGATCGTCTGGACGACCTTGAGATTCCACTCCTCGTCCTTGGCGAGTTGCGCAATGATGCTGTCGGGTATTTCAAAGGATCGCGCAAGATCCCTTTGGTCCCGCGCTGACAGATGCATCCCCGCTTCCGAGGCCACTGTGCGCATGATCGGCTTGGCCAGATATCCCTGGTCGATCAGGGCGCTTACGGGGTTGGTGTAGCCTTCGATCTCCAGCATGACCTTCTGGCGGGAGAAAAACTCCGCGAGCTCTTCATCTTTGGAGATATCTGCCCATGTGCGACCAGGGGTCGCTGTCAGCCCTAGAAGACTGGAGTCGTGACGTACCGTCAGATCATCCACCACACCCTGAAATGTGGGAGCGATAATCTGATGGGCCTCATCGAACACCGTCAGAGTTGTGCGAGCAGCCAGCGTAGGCAGGAACCGCGGATCGGACTTGGCGGTTGAGACGGCCTTCTCCAGCCCGAGCACGACCAACCCGTCGGTCACGTCTGCGAGGTCCGGAGAGGCACTACCCCAAACCCTCAGGACCGGCAGGGGACGGTCACCGACCTTGCCCCAGGCGCGCTCGAACTCGGTCGCAGCCTGCTCCAGCAGCTCCTGCCCGTGGGCGAGCCACACCACCAGGGTCGGCCCGTAGTGCCGCAGGTGATCGCAGATCATGCTCATGCCGGTCCGCGTCTTGCCGACACCCGTGGGCAGGTGGAGCACGACTCGGCGAGGACCCTCGTACAGCAGTTCCTTGACTTTGCGCGCAGCGCGAAGTTGATGGGGGAACAGGGCGTACTCGGGTGCCGTTCCCCGCTTGGGGGGCGGCGGTTCGGGGCGTGTGCGGTCGACGGTGAAGCCGAAGAACTCGAGGAGCTCCCGGCGCTCGTCAGCCGTCCATTTCAGGCTCTGCAGGCACTCCAGCGGGGTCTGCTCATCGTTCGCCAGGTCGAGTCGCTGCGCCAGTTCCCTCTGTTTCGGGCCCGGAACCATGGCGATGAGAGCTGAACGCTCGAACTCGTTGGCTGCCAGGTGTTCGACATCGATGGCGATCGAGGCGACGGCTCGAAGGCGGTCATCCTCGGCCCTGCCCCCTTCGAGGAGGTCAAGCAGGGCGCAGAGCTCTTCGCCGAGGTGGCCGCGGATGTAGGACATCGGGGCGTCGGCGAGAAGCTCTTTGAAGGGCATCCCGGGTGACCAGGTCGTCATGGACTCACCTGCTGCCCGAGGTACATGGACGGTAGTAGTCCGTGCGTACTCCGGCCAGCATGGTTTTTGTCATGAGGCGCCCTCTCTTGCTCTGCAACAACGAGTTGTATCCGCTCCTGCCGTGTGTCGCTGCTCACCCTAGAGCCCCGCCCTGACAGGAGGCAGGGGTGCGGCATTCAGGGGTGCGACGAACGCGCACGAACTCCACAGATAGATCGTGACAGGGGCAAGTTCGGCTGATGTGGCTGATGAGAGAGGAAGGGTGGCCACATCCGGCCACTGATGCGAACGTGTGTTCTAATCAGGCTCAAAGGGTGCCGTGGTGAAGATTCGGCCTCTGCTCTCGTGCTATATCGGCCCCGCCCTGAACAGTGGGGTACTAGGATCACGGTGTACTGCTGGTGGAAGTGTTCAAGGGTCGCGAGGCGAATCACCAGTAGTAGCGAGAGCACGAGACCGGGCAAGCGGGGTAGATGATGACGGATCAGGTGTCGGAAGTAGACCCTGTGTATCTCGACTACAACGCGACGGCTCCGACGCGCCCTGAGGCGCGAGACGCCGTCATGGAAGCGATGCTCGCCGTGGGCAACGCCTCAAGCCCTCATCTTCCGGGGCACGCGGCGGCTGCCCGGGTCGACAAGGCCCGCAGACAAGTAGCTGAGCTCTTGGGTTGCTCTCCCGGTGAGATCGTTTTCACATCCGGGGCCACTGAAGCCAACAACCTCGCCCTGCGCGCTGGCTGCAGTACCGGCGGGGGAGTCATCACGAGTGCGGTAGAACACCCGGCTGTCCTTGAGACAGCCCGAGAGCTCACAGCTGATACGCCGAACGCCCTGATGCTGCTTCCCGTGGACGCGGACGGCCTGGTGGATCTGGCCGACCTGCACAAGGCGCTGGCATCATCGAAGGTCTCCATCGTTTCCCTGATGGCAGCCAACAACGAAACCGGGGTGCTCACCGACCTGGCCCCGATCGTTGAGGCGGCTCATGCGGCGGGAGCGCTGGTTCACACCGATGCGACGCAGATGGTGGGTCGTCTCCCGATCGACCTTGTAGACCTGGATGTCGACCTGCTGTCATTGTCAGCGCACAAGTTCGGTGGCCCTCAAGGCGTGGGGGCGCTCTTCATTCGGCGTGGAGTCGATTTCCCCTTCCAGCCTCTGATCTTCGGAGGCGGGCAGGAACGCGGATGGAGAGCCGGCACCCTCAACGTACCGGGGATCTCCGGTGCCGGCGCAGCCGCAGCTGCCGCAGCTCATGCACTGCCGACCGAACAAGTCCGCATCACTGAACTGCGCGACAAGCTCGAAGCCGCCCTCACCCGACAGATCAGCAGTTGCCACATCAATGGGGCACGCGATCAACGGCTCCCCGGAGTGAGCAATGTGATCTTCTCTGGAGCACCAGCAGACGCCGTTCTCTCAGCCATGCCGGAGATCGCTGCCTCAGATGGAAGCGCATGTGCCTCTGGCGCACCGACTCCCAGCCATGTACTCCTCGCTATGGGACGCAGCCGGGAAGACGCAGATTCCGCCGTGCGCTTCTCGCTGGGCTACGCCACCACTGCTCGTGACATCGATGTGGCGATCGCTTCCACTGTCCGCGCTGTAGCGCAGGTCCGCCAGGCGCTCGGCTCTGAGGACTGAGCGAGCACCCGCTCCCGCCTGCTGCCCCTTCAACTATCCGTTCGGAAAAGAGCCCTGATGTCAGACAGTCGGCTCGCGCAAGCCGCCCACTCCTCCTTCGCGCGCCATGAAACCTTCACTCCCCGCTTCGGCTGGCTCAATAAGGCCTACACGCAAGCCAAGGAAGACCCGGGCGTGTTCATCGCCGCGGACGCTCCGGTCCGCCTCGGCGTCGGCAAGAACATGGTGGCGTCCATCCGGTACTGGGCGCGGGCATTCAAACTCACCAAGGAAGCCTACGGAGACGAGACCCAGTCTCGAGCTCTGCTGTCCTACCCGACCTGGGAAGCCCGATGGCTGCTGGATGAACAGGGAGCCGACCCCTACCTCGAAGAGACCGGGAGCCTGTGGCTGTTGCACTGGTGGTTGGTCAGCTCCCGTCCCGGCGCGTTGAGCTGGGCTCCCTCCTGGTATGTGACCTTCCACCTCGCCCCCTTTGCTCGATTCAAGACCGGGGACCTCAAACAGCTCATCAGCCAGCATGTGAACCTGTCCTACCGGGAGGGCCCTGCCGAGGGTTCCATCCTCAAGGACATCGACTGCATCACCAAGATGTACGCGCTGCCCACCCAGCACGCCAAGAACGGTGCCCCGGGAACCTTCGAGGACCTCCTGCTGTGCCCCTTCCGTGAACTCGACCTACTCGAACAGGTCGGAACACGCGGCGACCCCGAGTGGCAGTTCGCCCGAGGCTCACGTACCTCCCTGCCGCCCCGGGTGCTGGCCTATGCCTGCCTCGACTACGCCGCCCACGCCACACGCAAGAGCGGTTCGATCTCCCTGGCACGCCTGGCCAACGAACCCGGTTCTCCCGGTCGGGCTTTTCGTGTACGCGAGCCGGACATCGCCTCTGCGCTGGAGCATGTGATCCACTCCCACTCCCAGCTGCAGATCACCGAAGCCGTCGGCCAGCGCAGTCTCTCGTTCTCTGCCGACCCCTTCGAGCTCGCCTGGGACGTTCTCGACGCCCAGTACGGCAACGTCCGCTCGCGCGAGGGCTTTCCCACTCGCGCCGAGTGGCACCACGAGAACCCCAAGCTCACCGACGCTGAACGCCGCGAACACAAAGACCGCGCCGGCGACGACGACCAGCTCCATCTGCCTGTCGAGGAGAACGCGTGACCACGACCGCACTCACCCGACCCAACGCCATAGGCAGTGACATGGAAGAACCGCGATTCCCTGCAGGAATCAGCCTCGTAGGTTCCCAGATGCGTTCCACCAACCTCGAACGCGACGTCCAGGAGCCTTTGCACGATCCCTACATCGGCGCACGCGCCGTGGATGTACTCGACCGCCTCGCCAGCGCGCTCAAGGACCCCCGACGCACTCGCGCATGGTCACTCACCGGCCCCTACGGATCGGGCAAGTCGACTCTGGCCAACATCATCCACGCTCTCCTCGGCGATGACGAGAAACGCAGGACACAGGCCGAGAAGCTTCTCGATCAGGCGACCCCTGGACTCGGCCACAGGATCTCCGAAGGCCGCAACGAGCTCGCCAGCCGTGGATTCCTCGGGGCTGTGGCGACGGCTCGACGAGAGCCTCTGACCGCCACGCTGGCGCGCGCCCTGCACACCGCGGCGCAGAAGCACTGGCCGCAGGAGGAGACCCCCTCGGAGGTCAGTACGGCCCTGGCCAATTGCGCCGACCCTGCCGTTGCCGGTCCTCAAAGCATCCTCGAAGCGATCGCTGCTCTGTGCGCGCAGGCTCCGATGCTGCTGGTCATCGACGAGTTCGGCAAGACCCTGGAGCACCTGGCCGCGCACAACGAGTCCGCCAGTGCCGAGGACGATCTGTTCCTGCTCCAGGAGATCGCAGAACGCAGTGCAGGCCGGCAAGGGCACCGGCTCTACTTGATGACGCTGCAGCACCTGTCGTTCATGGACTACGCCGCACGGTCGAGTGATCTGCAGACCCGCGAGTGGGCCAAGGTCCAGGGGCGTTTCGAAGACATCACCTTCACGCCGCATCTGGGTGATGCCGTCCAGCTCATGCGTCGTAGGCTCGACCACACGGCGGTCACCGAACACGGTCGGGAACTCATCGACTCCTACGCCCGAGCGGCTGAGGAGAGCTGGCGTGAGCATGGGCTCAACGCCGTGGTCGACCTGACCTTCGAGGACTTCGCCGACCTGTACCCTTTGCATCCTCTGACCGCGATCGCGGCCCCCTACCTTGCCGCGCAGATCGGCCAGCACGACCGCAGTCTGGCGAACTTCCTCAACAGCGACGAGCCCAACACGGTGCGCCGCTCCCTGGAGGCCTACGCGCAGGCGACACCGGACACGATCAGTACGATCCGCCTGCCCCAGCTCTACGACTTCTTCCTCGATTCCGGACGCACCTCCCTGCTCGCCTCTTCCCACGCCAGCCGTTGGATCGAGGTCGAAAGCCGGATCGACCGGGCCACCGGGATGCCCGCGCGTGACCAGGAGATCATGCGCGCGGTCGGCATGCTGAACCTGATGGACTCCGACGGTGCACTTCGGGCCACCACCACGATGGTCTACTTCGCGCTGCACGACCCGCAGGAGCCGTTCGATGCTGGCGCCTACGCGGACCTGCAGAAGCGACTGGACCATCTCAAAACAGACAAGCAACTACTCGTCCTGCGCGACTACAGCGGCGAATACCGTGTCTGGGAGGGCACGGACGTCAATATCGACAAGCGCGTCGAGGAGATCACCAAGCACCTCGACACGTCGGCGATCCTGCGCAAACTCAAGGACCACCTCCCCGCAGCAGTGGTCGCCGGCAGGCACAGCCAGGTCACCGGGATGCAGCGGGCCCTGTTCGTCGAAACCACAGGGCCCGGCATCCAGGAAGTCCGCACTCTGGATGATCTGGACCCTTATGCCGACGGGCTGCTGGTGTTCCACTTCGGAAACCTCGATGACCTGCCGACCATCGACACCGACCTTCCTGTCGTCCTTGGAACCACCGACGACCCCGAGCTCATTCTCGGCACCGCGGAGCGCTTCGTGGCGCTCCAGGACCTGCTGCTGGACAAAGAGCTGGACCGTGTGGCGCGCCGTGAGATCAGCGAACGCGCCACCATGGCCAAGACCGACCTCATGGAGCAGCTGAACACCGCCTTCTTCCCGCCGAGCCAGCACGCGACCTGGCGGCTGTGGGTCTCCGGCATCCCCAAGGACGCCGAGGAAGGCGACATCATCGAAGGGCGCAGCCTCAGCGCCCTTGCCTCCGTGGCCTGTGATCGGGCCTTTGCTGCGAGCCCGCACGTGCGCAATGAGATGCTCGGCCGTACCGAGCTGACCAGCCAGGGCGCCAAAGCCCGCCGGGAGCTTCTCACCGCGATGCTCACCAGGTCCGGTGAGCGGTACCTGGGCATCGTCAAGTACCCGGCCGAGCGGGCCATGTACAGCGGTGCGCTCGCCTACATGGGCTTGCATCGCGAGAACACGGCCGTTACCGCGGACGATGGCGCCACCTCCATCCTTCCCTACGGGTTCTCTCGGCCGGGGCCGCAGCATGCCCATGCCCAGCCTGTCTGGGCGGCACTTGAGAACGCCCTGACCGACGCTCACGAGCGCACCAGCCTCGATCAGATCTTCCGCGTCCTGGCCCGGCCCCCGTACGGTGTGAAGGAAGGGGTCATTCCTCTACTCGTCGTCACGGCGTTGATCATCCGCGGTGAGGATGTGGCGCTGTTCGAGGAAGGGACCTACCGCCCTCGGCTGACAGCCGACATCGTTGAGCGGATCGTCAAGGCCCCGTACCGCTTCGAGGTCAAGTCGACCCCGGTCGGGGATGGTCTGCGGGCCAGCGTCGTCAAGAAACTCACCAAAACCCTGGACGTCGACGCGCCTCGTTCCCAGGCCCTGCGCAACCCGGCATTGCTGGCTGTCGCCCGGGCCCTGCTCGAGCGGATCATGGTATTGACCCCCTACGGTCGCAAGACACGCCGCCTCAGCAAAGACGCCGTGGCCGTCCGTGCTGCTCTGTTCCAAGCCCAGGACCCGGACGATCTGCTCTTCCGACTCCTGCCCCAAGCGCTGGACATGGATCCGATCACCCCGGAGATGAAGAAGAGCACCCCGAAGAACAAGGGTTTCGCCGAGCGCCTCACCGCGGCGGTGCAGGAGATCTCCGAGGCGGACAGTGCACTGCGCGCCGAGGTCGTCCAGGTGATCAGCAAGGAGTTCCGTCTCAGCTCCACCCTGACCCGGATGCGCAAGGAACTCGCAGCCCGCCTCAAGGGATTCGAAGGCGTCTACCTCACCACCGAACTGCGCGGCTTCGTCTCCATCGCTCTGAACACCACCTTGGACGACAAGGACTGGCTCGAGCCGATCGTCGTCCGACTGACCAACTCGGCCCTCGGCGACTGGTCCGACACCGACGCCCAAGCCTTCCCCAGCAGGGTGCGGGAGATCGCCCAGGCCCTCGACCGTGTCAGCCACCTTCACCAAAGCCCCAACGGCGATGACGGCCAGGAGGAGGCTCTCGACACGCGCCTACTCACCCTCACCGGCCGAGACGGCAGCGAGCAGCGCACCCTGCTCTATGTCCCTGAAAAGTCCCAACAAGAGGCACAAGAACTCGCTGTCCGTGCCATGAGGCAGGCTGAAGAGATGCTCGGTGCCGACGGAGCCCGCATCCTCCTAGCCGCTCTCGCCCAGCACGTGACCACACCCGCCACGCCGACCGACGATGGAAAGGACTGAGTGACGATGACCGATGACGCCCCAGCGAAGAAGGTCCGGCATGTCCTGGGCATCTCCGGCGGCAAGGATTCCTCCTCCCTTGCCATCTACATGCGCGACCGCGTGCCTGACATGGAGTACTTCTTCTGCGACACCGGCGCTGAACTTCCCGAGACCTATGAGTACCTCAACCGACTCGAGGCCGCCCTGGGCAAGCCGATCGTGCGCCTCAACGCCGACCGCGACTTCGACCACTGGATGGAGGTCTACCAGGGCACGCTCCCTTCCCCCCAGATGCGCTGGTGCACCAAGAACCTGAAGCTCAAGCCCCTTGAGGAATGGGTCGGCGAGGACGAGGTCATCTCCTACGTGGCGATCCGCGCCGACGAGAACCGCCTCGGATACGTGAGCACCAAGCCGAACATCAAGGCGGTGTTCCCCTTCCGGGAAGACGGAATCGACCGGAGCGGGGTCGACCGGATCCTGGACGAGGCCGGCATCGGCCTGCCCGACTACTACGAATGGCGCACCAGATCCGGCTGCTACTTCTGCTTCTTCCAGAGAAAGCACGAGTGGCTCGGACTGAAGGACCGCCACCCCGACCTGTTCGAGAAGGCCGTCGCCTACGAAGAGAAGGTCAGATACCGCCACAAGGCGATGCAGGGCCGCAACTACACCTGGACCCAGGGAGAATCACTCAACGAGCTCGTCGAGCGCCGCGAAGAGATCGAGGAGCGCCACCAGGCGGCTCTGGAGCGTGCTGCCAAGCGCGCCAAGCCCAACCGGCCTCTACTCGAAGTCCTTTCCAACGCTCTGGACGAGGACGACGACGAAGCCGGCTGCTCGGTCTGCCACCTGTAACGCTATACGGCAACTGACTGAGGTGTTCGTCGAGCGGGCAAAGGAAAGCCGCTTTGGAGACCGCCCCGAGAGCGAGGAGCACCTGCCCCAGAGGCAACGCCCGTTCCCTGTCGCAGCATCAATGCATTTGGGGGTGGCATCCGGCAAGCCGGATGCCACCCCCAAACACCTACCCTCGTTGGGCGGCCTCATATTCCTCGACGATGGACTGCGGGATGCGCCCTCTTTCATTGACAGGCTTGCCCGCGGCCTTGGCCCATGCACGGATCTCACTGCTGCGCTCACGTGACGTGGTGGTGCGCACTCCGCGCTTACCGCCTCTCACCTGCTTGGCAGACGCCTTGCGCCCGGCCTGGACGAAGGGTGCGATGGCTTCCCTCAGCTTAGCGGCGTTTGCGCCGCTGAGGTCGATCTCGTAGATGGATCCGTCCAGCCCGAACTCGACCGTCTCTTCGGCTTCTCCACCATCCAGGTCATCGACCAGGAATACCTGAACCTTCTGCGCCATGACGCCCCCCGTCTTCTCGTGGATGTGTGGGAAGAAAGTAGCATGAAAGAACAGCGAACGACGAAAGCAAATCACCGACAGGCGCCTTGTCGGTGCTGAACTAACGAAGACCAAAGGGAGCTGGTTTGTTATCCTCTGTAGTCTTGAGACTACTTTTCCAGCTCCTCTAGAAGCTTCATGGTCTCCTCCGACATCTCCAAGTCCAGCCGGTCCAAGGCGATGTGCAGTCGTTGCACGGCGCGGGTGATGGCTTCGGGATTGCGGGCCTTGTGCTCAATGCGGATCAGGTCACGGCAAAGCAGTTCGCATGCGGGATCAAGTTCGAGGACCTTGGTCAATACGGTGCGTGCCGCCTCCAGGAAACCGTCTCTCAGGTGACGAGTGGCGATGGTGTGGGCGACGTCGACCATCGCCGCGTGCATCTCCGGCTTGAGTGGTTCGGCCCACCCATACCGGTCCAGTCCCACGCCGCTGAATGGCTCATCGGAGAGCAGGTCCAGAGCTTCCTCGAGCAGGGTGGTGGCGCGTTGGGTGTCTTCGGCGAGGCCGAGCTTGGCCAGCTCCTGGAATACCTCCCAGTCGCAGCCCACGCTCGGGGCCAGGGTGTAGGTGCCGTCCGTCTGTGTAGGGAAGTGGGGAGCTCCGGTGCTGTCTCGGCCGAGCCAGGCGCGCAGCTTGCTCAGATGGGCGCTGCGGGTGGACGCGGTCCACGGTCCGCGGGGGCCGCCCATGCTGCGGGAGATCTGGTCCGGGGTACGTCCGGGGCGCAGCTTTAGGAAGCAGGCGAGTTCGGTGAGGGAACGCCGGCGGCCAGGCTCCAGGGTGGAGGCATCGGGGCCGATGATCTCCACCTTGCCCAGGACCCGCACCTGCACTTCATGCTCGTGCAAAGGGGTGGGGCGCAGAGCACCCGCAGAGGTCGGTGCTGAGGAGGCAGGGGCGGACAGATCCATCAGCGCCGCCAAGGAGTCTGACGGATCTGCAGGAGCACCGGTGCGGGAGGAGACGAGGCGTGTTTCCTGGGGTACCCGTTCCCAGCCGGGAGCGGGCACGCTGACTGTGACCTCGGCCGTTTGCAGCAGGGTGCGGATCTGGGCGTAGGACTCCGGTGAGACGCGCTGCAAGGTGACGGCGATGTCGTCGAGTCCAGGAAGGGCTTGTTCCCCTTCGACCTGCAGGTGCCAGGTACCGGGAAGCCGATGGGTCTCGGTCTCGTGTGCCACCAGGGCGATGGGCGGGGCGGCAGCCGAGCCCAGGATCCGGCTCAACCGATCCAGGTGTTGGCCGTTCAAGGGCCGCGCGGACAGCACCACTTCGGGTGCGATGTCTTCCCCGGGGCCGGCGGAGGCGTACTCCAGTGTTTGCAGCTCCAGCTCTTTGAGGCACGCATCCACATCAGCGAAGGCTCTCACCCGGCCGGTCTTGACCAGCTGAGCCAGATCAGGGGCGATCGATCCGATACAGGTGACGTTGACGTGATCGGAGGCGGGGGAAGTGCTCAGTTCCACGGCCAGCGACGTGAGTACCTCGGTGACCACAGGCTCCTGCCCTGTCAGGCCAATGGCGCCGACCTGGGGAAGGTCGACCAGGACCTGTGCTCCCTCACCGTCCTGTCCGAGCGTGGCCAAGCCAGGATAAGGAGCGGGGACCTGGCGTGCGCTCTCCTCGTCCAACAGGGCACGTGAGGTCTTGTCCACCCGCCAGGTCCGTGCATCGACTCGGCGGAACGGTGTGACAGGGATGCCTTGGTCCTCGCTGACCAGGAGCTCACAGTCTTCTCCCAGACGCGCACCCAGGATGAGCGGGAGCGGGGTCTGGGTCGAAGCGCATTTGGCGGACAGGCTCCGCAGGGCCCGGTCCAGCAGTTCAACTGAGACTGGATCAGCGGAGGCGTGCAGGTCGGCTTCAGCCTCGTGGATCTGGGGATCCTGGCTTTGCACGATGCGGTGCCCAGGGCGGCGGTCGCGTTGCTGGACGCGCCTGCGCATGAGCAGAATGGCGCTCAGGCCGGCGGCGGCCAGTGCACTGTAGCCGGCCCATGGTGCAGCGGTTTCGGCGAGGTCGGAGTCATCTGCGGTCAGTGTCGCGTCGAGGACAACGTCCTGATCGTCGGCTTCCGCTTGCGGTGGCTCCGGGGAAGCCACTGGCGGGGCGGGAGAGGAAGCGGTTGGCGCAGAGTCCGTATCCACAGGCTGTGGATCGTTGCCTGCGTCGCCCCCGTTGGCATCTTCTGAAGGGCTGCTCCCTGAAGCTGCTGAAGCAGTTTCGTCGTGGCCGTCTTCGGTCTCTTCGGTGCCGGTGTCGTCCTGCTCGTCGATCGGCTCTGTGGTCGTTTCAGGCTCAGGTTTCTCGGTGACCTGGTCGGTGCCGGGGATGACCAGGTTCCAGCCCGGCCGGATGAGATCGGGGTCGTTCAAGACTCCTCCGATCTCTTGAGGTTCACCCGCGTTGGCCTCAAAGACCTCGGGGTAGGCGTCCGCGTCGCCCAGGTGCTGTTCAGCGATCCCGGAGAGGGTCTCTCCGCTGCGCACGGTGTGCACCGTCTCAGCTTCAGGCTCTGTCTGGGTGCGTGGTGCGGCGTCGGCGGGAAGGTGCAGCTCCCAGCCTGGGTGGGGGTATTCGTCGCCGGTGAGGACCACACCGTCATCCATGACCCGGCCTTGGTTGAGGTCGATGATCTCGGTGTACCGTTCGCCCTTGCCCAGGTGGCTCTCGGCGATGCTCCAGTAGGTGTCGCCGGACTGCACGGTGTAGCTGGCCTCGGCCGCGGCCTCGGGAGCCTCCTCGGCCTGGGTTGTGGTGGTGTCCGTGGCGGCGGCCATGGGCTGGACCGTGATCTGCTCCTGTACGGGAACGGCGGTGGGGGTGGCCGCCATCGCGGTGCCGCTGGACAGGCCCACCACGACCGTGGACACCAGCCCGGCGGCCAGGCCCTGTGCCCAGCCCATACCGGGGATGTGCACCGTGGGCTGCTTGCGCACGTGCGCGATGACTTCGATCGCGATGAGCAGGGTGAATACGAGCCACCCGGCCCAGGCCACACCGGTCAACGCGGTGAGGAAGACGGTCCCGTCGTCCGGCGTGGTCCACAGGTCGAGGAACCCCTGGAGCGTCCAGGTGCTCGGGTCGGGCACCTGGCCGATCAGGGTCAGGAGGATCGGTAGACCGAGCACGAAGGCGACGATGCCGACGAGAGCGGCGAGGGCTTGAACGGGCGAGCCGGTGCGGTGATGGGTCATGGGATGTCCTGGGAGAGGGCCAGTCGTGCGGTCGCCGATCCCGAGCCGGTGAGTTCGGAGATGCCGATCAGGGAAAGGAACAGGGTCGGGGTGGAGAGCGTGACGTCGACGGTCACGGTTTCGGTGCCCGCGGTCACGGTCCCGGTGGCACCGGCGGCTGTGAGGTAGGACTGGGCGGTGGACCGCGCGAGGGAGGAGTCCAGGCGGGTGGTCTGGCCGCGCATGAGGGCGTCCACGTCCACGGACTGGGCGCCGGCGCGGGCCGCTTCTTCAGCCAGGCCTTGGGCGCGCTGGGTGGCCCGCAGTTGAGCACCGCCGTCCAGGACCAGTCCTGCGACGAGCAGTAGTGCCACCAGCCCGATGGCGAAGAACAGACTCATGTTGCCGTCATCGCTTCGGCTCATCTGCTGGTCTCCCGGTAGGTGTCGACAGGGCTGGAGAATGTCTTGTCCAGGGCGAGGGTGCCGGGCAGGCCAGGCAGGAGAAGGTCCGCTAGGGCCACGTCGCAGGACACGTGCGCGGTCACCGAGCCCGGGGTTCCGGCGGGCTTGGTGAACGCGGATACGTCGACTTCCACGCTGAGGCTGAGGCAGGTCATGCCCTGGTCGGCGAGGGTGGTCGTCGCGGCGGTGAGCGCGTCGCTGCGGGCCTGGGTCGTGGTGCGGGCAATGCTGGCCTCGCGGGCCGCGGAGCGTGCCGCCTCTTCCACGCCGTGGTTGGCGACCTGGACACGGCCGACTCCGATGATCAGGGAGACGACCATGAGCAGGCCGATGGACAGGACGGCCAGTTCCAGCGTGGCGCTGCCACGGTCATCGCCGGTCATGGTGTGGTCCACCGTTCCACTGCGCCGGAGGCTTCTTGTGAGACCGCGATCGGTACCCCGGGGATGAGGCTGGGGACCCGGCCGGTCACGGTGACACGGATCCGAGTTGCCGAGGACCCGGCGGTGGAGACGGAGACGTCGTCCAGCGCGCCGACCTTCTCGGCGAACGCCGCCGCGGCCTCCTGGGCGTGGCCGACCGAGGACAGCTCGGCGCGCCCGGCCGAGACCCCTTCTTGAGCTGCCGCCAAGGCCACCGACCGGCCGTGGTACCACAGGCCGGCCTGCAAGATGGCCATGACGATGAGCAGCACGACGGGGAACAGGACGGCGACCTCCAAAGTCCCCGACCCGCGGTCATCGTCGGCCTGGGCGCGCACTACTGGATACCCTCCAGGCGCGAATTCACGGCGCTGGTGATGGCCGCGACCAGGGCGATGGCCAGACCGAGCACGCCCAGGGCGATGATGGCGTACTCCAGCGTGCCCAGACCGTCATCGCGGCCGGCCTCTTCCTTGGGCAGGAGCGCCCGGTACAGGACCTCAGAGCGGCGGCGCAGCTCGGCGATCAAGAAGGGGATCATGCGAGTCTCCTTTTCAGACGGTGGTGAGCAGTCGGCTGACGACGGGGTAGAAGAGCATGGCCATGAAAACCAAGCCGAGCAGAGCGGTGGGGATCACCAGGCGCTCGGAGGTTTCGTTGGCCTCGGTGCGCTGTTCGGCGAGGATCTGGTGGCGAAGCGCCCGGGAGCGGGCCATCATCGTGGCCGCCACCGCGGTGCCGTCGGAGCCGGTGGTCACGATGTCGGCGACGTCGGCGAGCTCGGGTGCGTCCAGCTCCCGGCTCAGCGCCCGCAGCCCCTCCCACGCGGGTTGGCGGGCCAGCACCGCGTGGTCCAACGCCTGGCGGATGGTCTGCCACACCCAGGTGTCGGCGATGGTCGCGGCCTTGACCAGGGCCGAGTCCAGGCCGTTGCCGGACTTCAGGGCCAGGGCGACGAGGGTGAGGTAGGCCGCGGTGGCTTCGCGCACTTGGGCGCGGGCACGCTCGGCCCGCTCCCGAACGATGGCGTCGGGGACCAGGAATCCGATGCATCCGCCAGCCAGGGCCAGCCCGGCGGGCAGCACGCCCGGGACGGGGGTGCCCAGGACGGCCAGAACCGTCCACAGCAGGCCGGGCACCAGGGTGCCGGCCACGACACCGCCCAGTTTGAAGGTGACGTACTGGGCGGGCACCATGCGTGCCAACGCCAGCCGCGGTGCGTTGATGGGCATCCAGGGGGCGGCGGCCAGGCGTTCCAGGGCGACACCCAGATGGGTCTTGAGCGTCGTCTCCTGGTGGTGGGCTGTGGTGGAGCGGGCTGAGGCGATCACGGCTCGCAGGTCCGGACGCACGGGAACCGCTCCGGCCACGACCAGTGTCAGGCCCAGACCGAGCAGGCCGCCGAGCAGCAGGGGCAGGATAGGCATCTCAGTTCCCCCCTGGTGCGGTGTCGGTGAGGAAGCGGACCGGGGGTGGGGGGCTGGTCATACGCCGCATCCACACCATGGCGCCGCCGAACGCTGTAACGATGACCGCCAGGACGACCTGGCCGAGCCCGGTGGCGTAGGGGTCCATGAAGTCTCCGAACACCGCGAGCGCGATCCCGGCGCCAACGGCCAGCAGGGTCACCAGACGCGCGGTCAGCCGGGGTTTGGCGCGATCGGCTTCGATGGCCCGGTGGCTGGATACCTCCTCGGCCACGAGGTCGGACAGCGTGGTCAGCGATGCGGCGACGCCGTGACCGCGGTGCTGGGCGGCCATGTGCAGTTGGGCCACCACCAGGTCGCCTACCGAGGAGTCCAGTTCATCGGCCAGGTGGCGCAGGGCTGCTTGTGTGGAGCTGCCCGAGCGCAGACGGGCGGCCAGGCGTTGTACCGCGGGGCGGATCTCCTCCGGGGCGTGGTCGGCGTTGGAAGCCAGGGCCTGCTCCACCGTGATGCCGGCGGTCAGGCGGGTGGCGAGCAGGCGGACCCATTCCTCGATCGCTTCCAGCCGGGCGATGGCCCTGGCTGCTTCACGTCCGCCTCCGAGCAGGTACGGCAGGCCCAGGGCGGCGATGGGGCCGATGGCGATGGACACCATCCAGCCGGTCGCCATCCATCCTGCGACCCCGACCGTCACCCCGATCATGAGGGTGAGGGCTCGGCGGCGGTCCAGCGTTGGCGAGCGGCGTCCGCGTCGGCGTGGTTGGGCGGGCTGCCATCCGGCGATGGCGAGCAGCACACCGGTGGCCATCCCGGCGCCGGCGAGTGCGGTCAGCAGGGACAGGTTCACCACACACCTCCGGCCACAGCGGAGGGTGCCAGCGGGGTGGGCCGCCATCCCATCCGGCGCAGTTCCTCAACGCGCTTGGGCATGATCCCGGTGGGGTGAGCCACCGTGTCCTCGCCTTGGGCGAGGAATAGGTCGTTGAGGGCGGGCTGGCCGTTCTCTCCCACACCTGTGACGTCGGTGATCTGGTCGACATACCGGGTGATGCGGACCTGCCCGTCGTCGGTGCGTTCCTCGCGCATCTGGACATGGATGATCAGGTCGACGGCTCCGGCGATCCACCGGTAGGAGATGTCCGGTGTGAGGGTGCTCTGGGACCGGCCGCACAGCACGACCAGGCGCTCGATCGCATCGCGGGCGGAGCGGGCGTGCAGAGTGCACATCGACCCGCCGTCACCAGCGGTCATGGCGTCCAGCATGGGCACCACCTCGGGCCCGCGGACCTCGCCGACCATGATCCGGCTGAGGTTCATCCGCAGCGCGTCCCGAACGATCTCCTCCAGCGTCACCTCTCCGGCGCTGCGCCCGTCGGCGCCGATCTCACTACCGCCCTGGCGGGCCTGGAACGCCACCAGGTGCGGATGCCCGTTGAGCTTGTCCAGGTGCAGCTCGTATTCCTGCTCGGCGGTCGCCCACCGTTCCTCGGCGGGGATCAGACCGGCCAGCGACCTGACCAGGGTGGTCTTGCCACTGCCCTGTCCGCCGACCACGACGATGTTGCGCCGGGCCAACACCGCGGCCCGAAGGAACTCGGCGGCCGCAGGGGTGAGCATGCGCCGCCCCACCAGCTCGGTGATGTCGGCGTTCTGCAGGAGGTGGCGGCGGATCACCACCTGGGGGCGCCGGGTCGTGGCGATGACGGCCGCCAGCCGGGAACCGTCGGGGAGCTCCATGTGCAGGCGCGGGGCCGCGGTCGAGAGCGAACGCCCTTGGCGCGAGGCCAAAAACTGCAACTCGGCGATGAGTTCTTCGTCGGTCTCGGCGATGGCCGGGCCCCGCTCACGTCGGCCGTCGGTACGCCGGAGCCAGACCACGTCGCAGCCGTGGATCTCGATGTTCTCCACATCGTCGCGCAGCAGGTCCTGTAGCCGGCCCAGCCCGAAGACCGCGTTGAAGATCGCGTTCTGCAGGCGTGTCCCGTACTCAGGCGAGGGACGTGAGCCGCTGACGACCTGGGCGTGCATCCACTCGGTAACGGCCTGGCGGGCCAGGTTCCGGCCCAGCTCACGCTTGTGCGCCTGCGGTACGGCGGCCTTGCTGAGGCGGTCCACCACGGTGGTGCGGAGGGTGCGCACCAGCTCCCAGTCCAGGTCGGCCTGGGGCCCGTACTCCATCACCTCATACACGGCGCTGCCCCGCTTCCAGGAACGCCTCCGGCGAGCGGCGAGCATCGTCGGTCCTGATCAGGGACCTGGAGAGCGCGCGGGCACTGCGCAGCAGAGCAGTGTGCTCCAGCTTCTTGCCCCACCGCCCCGACTCCAGCAACGCGGCACCCTTGGCATCGAAGGCGATCCGCTCGGCCTGGGCCCCGAGTGCGCTGTCGATGTCCCGGGGCGAGTACGGGCCGTCCTGGACCAGGACGGGGAGAATACGTGCGTCGGGTCGGCGACGCAGGTGCTGCAGGACCGGTGTGGCCAGGGCGACCGCATCCAGGCGGGCGCGCAGCACCACGACCACCACATCGGCGCGGGCGAGTACCGGGGACGGGGTGTGTGCATGGCCGAGACGACCGCAGTCGGCGAGCACGTCCACATATGGGTCGCCCGCACGGTGCTGATAGCCCGCCAGCACCTCGGCCAACTCGTCCCAGATCTGCGCCACCGGGGCCGACGTGGCGGGGTCGGACAGACCCGGCAGGAGCACACGGCTGTGGTCCGGGGGGTCGAGGCTGACCACCTGGCGGGTGAGGTGCGCAGACGTGAGGCGCTCATCCAGGGTGGCCAGGTTCAGGAGCTGGTGGCTGCCGGTCAGGCTGGGCAGGATCCGCGGGCGCAGGTCTCCGCCCGCGGGGTCGAGTTCGGCGAGCAGGGCCGGACGCTGCCAGGCCAGCAGCAGCGACAGCGCCAGCGTGGTGACGCCGGGAGAGCCTTTGACCGAGGTCAACGCGATGAGCATCAGGACTCCCCGGGGGAGGTGACCACGACCGCGATCCGTCCCGTGGCCACCCGGGCCGCGAGCACGGGACCGTCCGTAGCGGGGGTCTGGACGTCCACGACCGTGATGCCGTCCACATCCGGCTCCCCGACCCGGGCCACGGTCGCCGTCACCGACGGCGGCAGCTCGGTGGGAACTTCACCGCCCTCACCAGGGGTGCTCACCACCTGGACGATGTCCCCCACACGCAGGCCCTGAGCCGGGATCTGCGATGGGCGCAGGGACAGGGCCACCAGGTGCTGGCCGGCGGCGGGGAGCTGCTCGGCGTCCACCTTGGCCTCGGTCAGCAGCTCACCGGTGTGCAGCGGAGCCCCAGCGACCTGGCCGACCATGTCCTGAAGCCGCTCTCCGGGGACGGTGGCCACCACCGGGTCTGCGGCGACGCGCACCGTGGTCAGGTCCTGGGAGGTGAGCGTCTGCCCGAAGGGCACGTCCCGGGCCAGGGCGACGACCTGTTCCCTGTCATCGACCAGACCGAGCACGGCGGCACCGCCCAGGGCCGAGGTCGCCACCAGGGCGGCTCCCAGGGCGATCAACCACTTCCGTCGGCGCACCGGCGGGGCGATGGTGGGAGCCGATGCGATCTCGGATTCCGGGGATGCGGTGCGCGGGCTGCGCGTGCGCGACGGGGCAGCCGTCATCGCGGTACCTCACAGGTGCGAGCAGGGACAAGGACAAGCAGGGGGTGTGAGGGGGTGGTCGAAGGGGAGAAGGGTCACTGCACGATGGCTTGTGACTCCCCGACATTCAGCGTGGTGGTCGAGGTTCGGGCCATGGACTGGCCACCGGAGGCGCCGCTGCCGGACCAGGTGATGGTCCAGTGCACGGTCGCGGTGATCGAGTACGGCCCCAACCGGCTGGCACGTGCGTAGGTGTGGGTGCACGAGGACGAGACCCCGCTGGCGTAGGGGACCCCGGGCGAGTAGCACGTGGTGGTCTCCCCGTCCCCCATCGACCACTCGACCCGGTCCGGGGTGGCGGTCGCGGTGATGCTCACCGACCCGGCGGTCGCGGTCCGGCTCACCGGGGCCCATGCCTGTTCGTCCAGCCACATCCACACCGGCACACCCACCAGGGCGGTACCGCCCGGTTCGGGGGCCAGACCGATGTTCGGAAGCGGGATGGGCAGCATCTCCATGGCCATCGCGGCGACATGGGCCGGGGTGGCTCCGGCTCCGTTGGTACCGCCGGCAGCCGAACAGGTGATGCTCTCCCCCTCGGTCTCACACTGGGGTTCAGCGTCGGCATCGTTCTCGGTGCCGGAGGGAGTTCCGGTGCCCGGTGTGGACGAACCGGGACTGCCGCCGTCTTCAGCGATGACCCAGCAGGTGCCGTTGCTGTCGCACACCACGGTGCCGTCGGCCATGGCCGGGGCGGTGGGTAGGAGCATGGCGAGGAGGCCGACGGTCGTGAGGGCGACCGCTCGGCGGGGGGAGGTCAGCATGTGCGTCCTTCTTCCGGGGCCAACTCGGTCAGCAGCCATGCGCCGTCGTCCTGGTGTTCGGCGCGCATGTTGAGCACCTGCCGCTGGTTCTGGTCCGGTGCCTTCTCCAGGGGGGTGCCGTTGCGCAGGGGCTGCCAGTTCGTGGTGTCCCAGCAGTCGGTCAGCGTCGCCTGGGCGGGGGTGGCGTCCATGTCGACACCGGTGACCTCGGGGTCCATGCCCGGTTCACCCTCGAACACGATGCCGGCCTCGGAGAAGGTGCGCCCGTCCTGGAGCAGGGACTCATAGGCCTGTCCGGTGGCGTACGCCTCCAGCTCTTCCCCGGCGGTGTCCAGGTCCGTTTCGCCCCGGAGCATGGCCACGTACACCCCTCGTGCGCCCTCGTAGGTGGCGAGCACGGCGGCGTCTTCCGCTGAGGCTGGCGTGGGGGCGGGCGAGGGGGTTGTTGGGGCCTGGGTGGAGGTGGGAGAGCAGGCCGCCAGGGCGACCACAGAAGCAAGCGCGGTGGCGCCAACAAGCAACAGCCGTTGGGTGGACACAGCACCTCCGATGTGAGCAGGGGAAACGCGCCCGTGTGTTAGAGCGATACCCGAGGAACGCCATCCTAGAAATCGGACAGTAAAGAACAAACAATGTTTTCCGGTCGATAATCGCCCCTGAGTTGGCCGGATCGCTTGCCGGATGCGGGGTTGGCGCGACCCAGACTGGTGTCATCACGATTGCGGAACGCACTGGTCTCGTGACGGAAACGGTAAGGGGTGGTATGGCCTGCGGCCCTACCACCCCTTACCGGAAACCCCTGTGATCAGGCGGCTTCGGTCCTCTTGCCGTCGACCTGGTCTAGTCCCTGCGTTTCTCTCTCCGCAGAGGTGACATCCTTCTGCTGGCGCCAGTCCGGCAGGAGTGTCAGCAGGTCAGTGTCCACTTCCTCGAGATCCAGCTCTCCGCTGGTGAGGGCAGTGAGGAGCCAGTCGCTCTGGTCGGCGTTGGGGATCCACCGGAACCGACCCGAGTAGCGGGCGGGGGTGACCTCGGCGACCTGAACGCATTCACCGGTATCGGGGTGGACCAGACGTCCCTGACCGTCCAGCCGCGAAGCCAGTGTGTCCAGGTATTTCTCGCGCACGGACGTGACCACCGCTGACGGCTTCCTCTCCAGGATCCACGCGATCACCTCGGGGTCGGTCAGGACCGAGGGGTCCACGGTCTCGACAAGCTCGCTGCGCGCGGTCTCGGCAACGAACGCCGTCACCGCCGCAGTGTCGAATCGGATGACGGGTTGGCGCCATTCGAAGACCAGCTGGCCGAGATCGCTGCCATCGGGCAGGCGGGCGGTGAGGTTCTTCAACCCCGCTTCGGCGAAGGGGCGCAGACGATCGCCCGTCGCGTCGCGGATGGCCGACTCCTGGGCTGTGGCGGCCTCGCGCACTCTGCGTGCGGCCGCCACCGTCATCACGGCGCGTTCCATCTCCTTCGGGTCGATGGGGCGGTCGGATTCGTGGATAGTGCTCACTTCTTGGCTCCCTCACCCTTGGCGTGGTTGTTAGCGATGGCTTTGGCCCGCTCGGAGATATCGGTGTCACCGGGCGCTGGTGCCGGGTGCGCGGCGCTGCCCATCGACCGCTTGCCGTCTCCGTCGCCCGCCCCCGTTGGGACGGCGGCGAAACGGCGCTGTTCGGTGGCCGCGCCCCGTTCCCTCAGGTCCTTGGCGGTCTCAGGTGTGATGCGCCCCTGGGCTTCGGCTTCGTCGACCTCAGCGGCGGCCGTCCTGAGGACTCCCAGGGTCGTGGGCCGGTCGATGCGGTGTCCTAGCGCGGTGATCTCGCGGTCGGTCAAGGGCGTGGTCCGTACGGCTCTGCCGTGGGAACTTGCAACAGGGAGCACGGCTTTGATAGCCCGGCCCCAGGCGATCGTCTCGGCGACTTGGACTTCTCGACCCCTGGTGATCTCGTCGGGCCCGGGCAGCGGCACCCAGGCAACCCCCACGCCGGGGCGGGGGTCCTGCGGTCCGCGGTGGGCGGTCGCGGTGTAGACGACGTAGACGCGCTTCTCCGGATGTCCTCGCTCGTCCAGCACCTTCACCTTCTGGATCCGGAACGGGACGTGGGGATCAAGGGGCCCCAGTGCCCCTTCGGGGTGAGCCTCCAGGAAGCGTCTACGCAGCTCATCGGTATACCCCTCGTGGTCGGCGGTCAGGTTGGCCATCGGCCTCTCCCTTCGGTTCACACCATCAGATGGCAACTATAGATTAATTATTAATCTATAGTTGTCAAAGATGGGAAGCCTCTCCGGAAGGACAGGCCATGCACCACGCCCGCACCCAGGACTCCCTAGGAGAGCTCGTTCACGCTGTCCTCTCTCATCCCTGCGGTCAGTCCACACCCGACCGCGATCAACTCGCCCACTCCGGCCCCTCCGCTGCTGGGGAAGGCTCCTGCGGCGTGCTGCTGTGGAGCGAGGAGGGAACACTGGAACTGGTCGGTGTCCAGGTGCCATGGCACCGCAAGGGGGCCACCACCGCACTGTGGCATCAGGCGCACGGGATCTTCCAGGTGCCCTTGGACAAGGCCCCCATCCGGACCGCGCTCGGCGAGGCATGGCTCCAATCGCTGGATATCGACGCCCTCTGGAAGTGCTCAACACCCCCATGACCAGCCTCACCGAGGCGTCCGGTCCCACACCGAAACAGCTGGCTCTGGATGACAAGGGGACCACCGCCCCGCTCCTCTCCACGCTCCCGGGAAAGGGGTCCGATGCCCTGCCCTACATCCGAGTCCCGTGTGCCTCCACCTGTGAGGAAGCTGCCGAGAAGATGCAAAGTTTATGTTCAGGAAAGTCAAGGCGATAGCCCCACCGGAAAAATACTACTTTTCAAAGTGGGACTGGAAGTTTTTTATGATCTCAGCAGAGGCAGCCTGAACGAGCGGAAGTTGAACGGTGCGGTTTGAGCGGACTTTGCTGATCACGGTCAGAGGAGGGTTTCCTCTGCTGAGGATAACGCGCAACTTCCTTTGCACGAGGTATTCAACTCCCTCACGATGACTGGTTTCCAGAGTTAGAAATTCATCAAATTCCCCCATATCGGACCAGAAAATTACCAGATCATCCATACGATCCCATGCGGAATCATCAAAATCGTGCAGACGTTTGCGAAATGAAGATTTCTCAAGAGCCCGCCCGAGATGGTCGCCCCAACGACCAAAAATACCGTTGCGCCCCATGGTCATTCCGATATATGCGGCCCCCACTTTATTTGAGTAACCGCAGTATATATAAGCGCGCGCACGACAAAGACTGGGGCTTCCAACCGCCGCAGCCCCCCAAGTATCATTATCACCAAATGTTAGCATCGACGGTCTAAGTGAAACGCTTCTCGAGGGCGCTTGCCGTAACCTTGTATATAGCCGCCGAAGCTTGGTTCCTGTAGGTCACGAATACTTCTTCGATGAGATCATATTCAAGGTCCTGCTTATTGCGCACAGTCCCGCTTTCTGCCGACGCGAGGCAAAGGAATAGGGCTTGAATAAGGAGTACGACATCAGCATCATTCCCAAAGCGCTCTTCGAACATCCTCATAAATCGGTGAGAACGATTGATCCGCACAACTGTACCCAAGGTGGCATCTCGCGCGCGTTCCCACAAGGCGTTGTCGTCCAGATGGTCGACGAAGGTGACCCGCGCCCCGTCTTTTCGGGCCTGCTCTTTCTCCTGATCCTTGAGCGGGTGACGTGAGGACTCTTCCTCTGTACGCTTGGTCCGTTCATTCTCTGTTTTTGCATCATCTGGATCTGTCGGCAAGAAATCGGGAAGATCAACTTCAATTAGAGCTTCAGCCGCCTTGCTGTTAGGATCCTCATTCGCTTTCTTTTTGAGAAGAGCTGCTGCTTTTTTCCATCCACTCTTACTCAGACGCCTGGCCTCATAAATAGCCTCACCCAGGGCTTCCTCTGCCTCTTCACTGAGAAGAATGTCCGATTTCTTCACGTCAATGTTGAAGGCGTCGTCTGCCGTGTCGTCAATCAGGATCCTTCCACGGAAGGAAAAGTAGTCTTGGTCTGAAGGGATCAGGCCATTAAATTTTTCAGCCCTACGGATTAGGCGCTTGTTCCGGTATACGTAAAACCCGTAATGGCTCGCTCCAATCATATATTTCTTTCTGATTTCGGCAGGGTTTTCGAAAGCCGGAGGATGCACCAGCTGAGTTGCTTCAATTTTTGCTTCTACTCTGTTCTCGGCGTCGAGAACAACGGAAGTGGTGCGCTCCAGCCACCGCACGTCCCGACCGTCCCATGTGGAATCATCAAGATTCCCCGCCAAATCCGCCTCTTTCGCAAAGAGCGGGTCAAACGGTTCCACCTGACTTCCATCCAATGCGACCTCGAGCTCTCCCCCATTTGGTCGCAGGAAGTAAAAATAAGTGACCCCGAGGTTTACCCTAAGGGCTTCGCGGGTTTTGCGAATGCTTGGATGGTTTCTCTTGTGAATTTTCCCAATAGTGATCATCGTGCCATGATCGACTCCTGGAATTAGTTCTTCGATCCTCTCAAGATCATCACTATCGGGATCTGCAAAAAAACACTCGAGCTTTCCAGTTCTTTCAATATGAGGAAGGTCTAGGATCGCCTTACACCAAGCGCCACCCTCCCTTGCGCTAACTACCTCAATTCGATCCCCTTGGGAAAGACCAGCACTTTTCAAACCAAGGCCATATTTTCCGAGGCTTCCGGATGAATATTGCCCTCCAGCACCCAGTGCCAGTGCTTCAATTATCTCTTCTTGATTCATTCCATCGCCGTCATCGGCGATGATATAACGCGCTGCACTGTTTCTGCGAGCTTCAGACATGTTAGGCTCGCGCTCGAGCTTGATTGAGATTCGGCTGCTGTTCGCTGCTACGGAATTATCGACGATGTCGCAAATTGCACTTTCCGGCGTGTATCCGATGCGGGCAATGGCTCGGAGAATGCGTCCAGGGTTAATCGGTACTTCTGTGAAGTCGCCGTTCCCGTCGTTGGCCTGATTGGATGACATAACTTCCTCGCTGTCTCTTCTTGCAGCCCGGTGTCTGCCTGGAGGCAGTGCTTCAGCACCGCCTCCTAGCAACGTAGGTCAGTATCGCAGGCCGTCGGCTTGACGGTAGGTCAGCGGGCAAAGCAGCACGCCCGCCCGTCCAGGGGTGGAAGTTGGTGCCCAGGTTGCAAGCGCACCACACCAGGAATCACTCGGTAGGTATGACCAGGTTTTTCAGTCTGTGGTGGGTCTTCACGATAGGTACAGGTGCACTTGAGGCGGCCCCACTTCAGTGGCTACCGCCTTACTTGATCAGTCGGAATCAAGATGGCCATTTGCACCTATATGGGCTTTGACCTGCACCAACACACCAAATCATGTCCAGCGTCATTGGACTTGATCCGGGACAGGTCTTTGACCAGCAGCGGATCATCTATCCTGGCGCGGCCATGACCAGAGTCCGCCAATCTATCCGCTCTTTTTCGCCGTGTGGCCTGAACCCGACTCGTCTCAGCCAAGAGGAAACGGAGCTGGCGTTGGCGGAGAAGATGTCCGGTCGGGGATGGCCGATCCGCCGCCCTACTTCGAGGAGGAAGTCACGCTGATCCGGTCGTGGACGGTGGGTCCTGCGGGTGGTGAACGGTCGGCTGGTCGCTTGCACCCAGTACGGCGAGCAGATCATCTCGGTCAGCGCCACGATCTCGGGAAAGCGAAGCGTGAAGGATCCATCCCTCACCACCCAGCCCCAAGCGTTCTCGCGTCGTTGCCAGATCCGCTGGACGATGTCCGAGCGGTGCGGATGAGCACTGTAGCGGTACTGCGACCAGAGTTGGTAGGAAGCGAAAACCGCTTTGTCCGCACGCTCGGAGTCCTTGCGTCGCAGGCGCAGGAACCGGTGTGCCGCGGCCTCCAGTTCGGGATACCCGCCCAGCCTGAGCGGACGGTCCTGCGGCTGGTCCGCCAGCCAGAACCCGTGGCGCCGGCACATCAGCCGCTCCGGTGCGAGGGTGATCCGCGGGCGTGTGGTGAGCCCGCGTGCCGCGGAACACCTCGGGCAGGCGGCCACCACACTCCAAGGAGGGGTCAGCACCCTCTTCAGGAGGTGGCCCTGAGCGATGGGGACGTCCTGGCGATGCTTGGAGTGAACCCACCGGTTCCGAAACGACAGGGTCCGGTGGAGCGTGTGGAGCGGGTAGCCGCTGACCGCGGCCAGACGCTGGGCGGCGAGGGGGTTGAGTGCGAAGTCGTACTGGTGCCACCCGCTTGCACGGATGGATTCGTACGTGCCGCACAGGGCGATGTGGGACAGGACCAGGTACTCGTCCATGCGGTTCACCGCGGCCAGTCGCGCGATGTAGGAGGAGGTGGTCTCGGCGGCGACCGGGGGTGTGGTGAAGGGGTAGGTCACCGTCGTGGGGATCTCCCACATCGCCCTCACGGTCGGCTCCCTGCGCCGGTGCGGGTTCGCTGCGGCGCGGGTCGGGTGTGCTCTTGGTGTTCGGCGGCGTGGTCCAGCCGCACCCGTGCCAGCGTGGCCTTGGTGATGGTCTCGGTGCCGTCCAGGATCGCTTCGACCGCGGCCTCGCGGATCAGGTGTGCGAGGCTGCCGATCATCCCGCCGCTGCGTTCATGCAGGTAGTCGGCGTGGCGTAGCAGTCTTCCCTCCGGGAGGCGGTGCAGGCGCAACGCTTGTTCGAGCGTGGCCACCAGCGCCCCCCACTGCTGGCGTTGGGCGGTGGTTCCGTTGGCGAAGGGGCGCGCGTCGATGCTCGCGAAGCGCCCGGCGACCTGGCGGCCGCGGGTCCCGGAGAACAGACCCTTGGCCTCGACATCGATCCCGGCGTAGACGAAGGTCGCAGAGATCCGCTCGGCCAGGTATTTGAGCTGGTCGGAGGCGTCGGCTCCCGTCCGGGTCTCCAAGGAGATGTTGTGGATCTCGTCCACCAGGACCAGGTCGGTGCCCAGCCGGTCGAGTACGTCGCACAGGCTGTTGGTGATGTCGACCTGGCTGGCCCGGTTCTTGATGGGCAGGCCCACGAACCGGGCCAGCTCCCCAGCCAGCGTCTTGGGTGTTGCCGCCGGCGGAACGGTGATGTAGACCACGGGCAGGTAGGGGCCCTGCACGTTCCCTCGCCGTCGGCGCGAGCGGATCTCGTGGTGCTTGCCCAACTGGGTGATGGCGGTGGACTTGCCGGTGCCGGCCTGGCCGGAGACGACCAGTCCGCGGCGGGCCGAGAACTGGTCGCGGTTGAGCAGGACCAGGCGCCGCCCCAGGCGGCTGATCTCGTTGACCAGGGGTGTGGCGACCGTGACCAGGCGTGCGTGGTGGCGCAGCCTCAGTTCGTCGTAGTCCTCCCTGGCGGACTCGGAGAGCTGTTGCCACTGCTCTTGGGGCAGCAGTGCGGGAGGGGTCGGGGTGTCGGCGACGAACTGCGCCCAGTTCGACTTGACCGTCAGCGTCCCGGCCGTTTGGCGGGCCGGGTCGGAAACCGTGCTCACCGGTAGGGCTCCTCCGCGGTGGGGTCGAACACCCCGAACGGGATGATCGGGGCGAGCCCCTGCTCCTCCTCGGGGTCGGGCTCGGGTGGTGTGGGCTCGGTGGTGTGCGGCAGGTGGGAGGGGGCCGAGCGGGTTCGGGCTGCGGTGCGGCGCTGGTGGGCGGGGCCTTCACCGGCGCGGGTGAGGAGTCGCTCCAGTGCCAGGGCGACGGCTGCCTGGTCGGTGTCGTCGCTGCCGCGTTGGGCCACGACCTGTCGGGCGGCGCGCCAGGTGAAGTCGGCGAACGGCTGGCGGGCCAGGTGGTGCAGGGTCCAGGGGACGGTGATCCAGCCGCCCGCGCGGGTGTTGCGGACCCAGACCCGGGACAGGTCGTAGGGGTCGTAGTGCACGGCCCAGCGGCCGTCCTTGGCTATGATGCCCGAGTCCTGGCGGCGTAGCGGGTTGAGGTCAGAGCAGTCGTAGGTGCGGTGGTCCAGGTGGATGCCGTCGGCGTTGATCCGCCGCCACTGCACGGGCAGTAGTTCCAGGTAGTCCTCGCCGACCAGGGGGATCGGCACGTACCCGGCGGTGGTGATCAGGGCCGCGTACATCTCGTTGGGGGACAGGACCGTGGCGGGCAGGTGGGGATCGCGCAGCCCTTCGTGGGGGCGGACCTGCCATCCGGCCAGCACCCACTCGTCGAACAGCTCCTGCATCTGCTCCACCGTCCAGACGGTGCGCGCCGGCACGTCCTGGCCGCGGTGGGCGGCCGAGGGCCCGGTGTACCCGGCTACGTGCTGGCAGAACAGGGTGTTGATCGAGCCGAAGGTGCGCTCCACGATCGCCTTGTCGGTCGGGGTGCGCGGATGGGCGGACAGCACCGAGATCCCTAACCGGTCGCACGCCCGCACGAACGTCTCGGAGATGAACACCCGGCCGCGGTCGATCACCACTGTCTCCGGGGCGATGACCGGCCGGGCCGCCGCCTGCTCCAACCGCGCGTCCAGCTCCAGCAGCCGGGGGTGAGGGATACGGGAATGGGCCATCGACAGGGCCTTGGACCAGCCCGGACGCATCGGCTCGGGGGCCAGCATCCGTGCCAGGAGCAGGGAGGCGTCCACCGCCTTGGTGGCCTTTGGGCGCACGATGGCCGCGCAGATCGTGCGGGTGGCCACGTCCAGGGCGATGGTCAGCTCCACCCGCCCGGTCACACCGTCATCGAACACGACCATCACGTCCAGCGGGGTCGTGTCGATCTGCACCAGCTCGCCCGGCCGGCTCGCGACCGTGCGGGTGAAGGCCCCTTCCGGGCGCTGGGCCAGGGAACGCCGGGTGGTCGCCGCCCCGAAGGTGTGCTGCCCGGTGGAGAGCGCATCGACCAACCGGTCGAACGTGCGCGCGGAAGGCAGGGGAACCGTTCCTTCGCCGAATCGGGCGATCACCGTCTCCTGGACCTGGCGGCGCAGCCGTGACTTCGTCCCCGTCGACTGCACGTTCTGTCCGGCGATCGCTTCCCGGGCGGCTTGCACGAGACGTTCGTCCACCCGCCCGTAAGGGCTGGAAGGGCGGGTGTGCCGGTGGTCGACCAGACCCCACAGACCTTGGTCGCGGTAGCGCAGGCGGCGCCGCTTGACGGTGACCGCGCTCGTGTGGCTGCCCGCGGCCGTGAGCTCGGCGGCCTTGGCCGCTTCGCGTTGTTCCAGAGTCGTGCTCCGGGGATCGAAGCCCGCACGCGGCTGCTGCGCTCCGGGGAGCAGGCCTGTCTGCACCTCCAGGACGTGCCGTTCCCACACCCGGGCCTGCTCGACCACCGCGGTGGGCAACGCCTCCAGCAACCCGACCGGCTCCAACCGGGGCGCCATCGGGGTCGGCGCGCCTGAGAGCAGCTCAAAGCCCTCAGACGACAGCAGATACGACAACAGGATCACCTGCGAGGAGCCCGCCCCGTCGACCAAACGCACCGCCTCACCCACCGCCGTCACGGTCCACTCCGCGTCATCGAACAGAATCCGGTCACCCGGCCGCAGAACGCCTCCTGCCATCGCCTCCCCCTTCCGTGGCCCCTCGCACCGGGCCCTGGGCACCGCAGGCGGTGCCCACTGCCCAGGCCCGGACTGTGACCTGTGAGTTCTCCGTCAGCGGTACGGACAGGTTCGTCTCCAGCCTTGTGTGCCAGAGCAGGTGGAACACGACGGGCAGGGTGGCTATCGGGTCGCCCAGAGCCCCTGCAAGCTCCCCCACCGGCACAGGTTCGGCGGCGAGCCCTACAGCAGCGCGGGCAAGATCCCCACGCCCGCAACGAGGGTGCCGGTAGCCGGACAACCAGCGCAGATTCGCCGTTCGTACAGGGTCGGGAGCGTGGAGAACATCGAACCGCCAGCCTGCCTGGGAGCACGCGCGGGCGGTGTTGGCGAACACGGACTCCTCGCGTGATCCGATCCGGTCGGCCGGGCGGCAGTCGATGACCGCACCGGTTCCGCATGCGTGGCGGAGAAAGAAGTCGGGGGCGTGGCGGTGTTCTCGCCCGTCCTGTTGCCATAGCAGCCAGAAGGGTTGGGAAGCGATACCCGTGACAGTCGGGTCGAAGTCGAAGCCGATCAGTAGGTCCCGTTCCAGCCAGGACTCGAACCCCACGTGAGATCCGGTCGTCGCGGTCCACCAGCGGCCCGTGTTGTTGCGCTGGCCTCGGAACGAGGGGAAGGAGCGGATCGGCGGCACGGACTCGAAGGGGTATCGGTCGGCCTGCTCCAGCGGCAGGCGCTCCTCGGTGCCGTCAGTGGTGAGGAAGACGACGTCGAACCTCACCGGTGCCCCGGTCTCCTGCGCCCCATCCCAAGGCTGCATCCGTACCGCTTTCAGGCGCTCACTTTCGGTGTGAATCAACCCTACAATCCGGTCGAGTAGGTTTTGGGGGAAACAGCCCAGGTGGTGGTCTTGCGCCGGTGGGACGGCCAGCCTGCGAGCTTGACCTTTCCAGCAGGACGGTGGCGTGATGGCGGGCGATGCGCTCGCGCACCGATGGTGCGGTACCCGGCCTGGCGGTGCAGGGTCAGGGAGGCGAGGATCTCGGGGAAGACCGAGGTCGGGAGCGTTCCCCAGCCGCCCCGGTCGGTCTCTGTGACCTGTGGATAGCAGTGCCTTGCCCGCGCTGTGGCCGTGTGCGCTCTGGGCGACGAATGCGAGGGCTGCGGCCGGCACGCCCCAGCGGGGGAGTGTGCCGGCCGCGGCCGGTGTCGTCGGCCTTACCTCTGGGCGCTCACGCGCTGGCGCGGTGCGGGGGTGGCGGGACCACCGGGGGCCAGCCCCAGCTTGCGGGTGCGTCCGGCGCGGATGCCGTTGCCGATGACCACGACCTCGGCCACCTCGTGCACCAGCACGACCGCGGCCAGTCCCAGGACGCCGAACAGCGCCAGGGGCATCAGGCCGATGATGATGGCCAGAGACAGCCCCACGCTCTGCCACATGATCGTCCGGGAGCGGCGGGCGTGCGCCAGCACCCGGGGCAGGTGGCGCAGGTCCTCGCCCATCAGCGCGACGTCGGCGGTCTCGATGGCCACGTCGGTGCCCATCGCCCCCATCGCGATCCCGAGGTCGGCGGTGGCCAGGGCGGGTGCGTCGTTGACGCCGTCGCCCACCATCGCCACGGGGCCGTGTTCGCGCAGCTGGGCGACGAGGCGGGACTTGTCCTCGGGGCGCAGGTCGGCGTGCACGTCACCGGAGTCGATGCCCGCCTGTTCGGCCAGGGCGGCGGCGGTGGCGTGGTTGTCGCCGGTGAGCATCACCACCCGGTAGCCCGCACCGCGCAGGGAGGCCACGACCTCACCGGCTTCGGGGCGTAGTTCGTCGCGCACCGCGATGGCGCCGATCACGACGCCTGCGTCCTCGACCAGGACGGCGGTGGCCCCGGCGTGCTGCATCCGTTCCACGTCTGCGGCCAAGGGTCCGGCCTCGATCCAGCCCGGACGGCCCAGCCGCACCGTGCGCCCGCCCAGGGTGCCGGTGAGGCCGGCACCGGTGATGGCCTCCACTGCCTCGGCGCGCTGGGGTGCGGGGGCGGCGGCCAAGATGGCGCGGGCGAGGGGGTGTTCGCTGCGCTCCTCCAGCGCGGCGGCCACCGCCAGCACCTGTCCGGTGGTGTGCCCGGGAGCCGGTGCGGTCTCGATGACGGCGGGGCGGTTGCGGGTCAGGGTGCCGGTCTTGTCCAAAGCGATGGTCTTGACCCGTCCCATGGCCTCCAGGGCGGCGCCGCCCTTGACCAGGGTGCCGTGCTTGGAGGCCGCGCCGATCGCGGCCACGACGGTGACGGGCACGGAGATGGCCAGCGCGCACGGCGAGGCGGCCACCAACACGACCAGGGCGCGCTCGATCCAGGTCAGCGGGTCACCCAGCAGCGACCCCAGAACGGCGATGAGCGCGGCGGCGATCATCACCCCGGGCACCAGCGGTTTGGCGATCCTGTCCGCCAGGCGCTGCCCGGCGCCCTTGCGGGACTGCTCGGCCTCCACGATGGACACGATGCGGGCCAGCGAGTTGTCGGCCGCGGTGGTGGTCACGGTGACCTCCAACACGCCGGTGCCGTTGATGGACCCGGCGAACACCTCATCCCCCGGGGCCGCCTCGACGGGCACCGACTCGCCGGTGATGGCGGAGGTGTCCAGGCTGGTGTGCCCGGAAGCGATGACACCGTCGGTGGCCACACGCTCCCCGGGGCGCACCACCAGGGTGTCGCCCACGACCAGTTCGGCCGGGTCCACGGTATGCTCCACGCCGTCGCGCAGCACCCGGGCCTGGTCGGGGACCAGGTCCAGCAGGGCGCGCAGGCCGCGCCGGGTGCG